>CAZTWB010000022.1:0-13509 GCA_964617035.1 uncultured Candidatus Saccharibacteria bacterium | reverse complement strand
ATGACTAATCAAGATAAACCAACGGACGCGGGGGCAGTACCCGCCAGCTCCACCATATTAGCCAAAGAGACCTTTTCTAGGTCTTTTTTGTTTGTCCCTAATCTGTAAATTGTTGATAATTCCGGGGTGTGAACAGTTGCAGAATTATTTGCATAGATTTTTCCATTAAATAAGATTTGTTCACCCCTCTTTCGATTCTCGTAGGATAAAGTCCACCAGTTTTTTGATAAGTTCACCATATATTCTACAGCGAACTTTACAAAATCTTCACTCTCAAGCTCAACGTCACGTGTACTAATAATATCTTTTTCGAGGGACTCCAGTTCCTCACCGTAGCCCGTTATTAGCTTCTTGAGGTTCGCTTTTATGAGAGGGTTGCCTTCTAAGGCATACGTTGCTGTTGTCTCCTGCATTTTTTGTTCTAATGACCGCTTCCTCACTTCTAACGTTCTCAGACGCTCTGTTACAGAGCCACGCTGCATCTTCCACACCTTTATTAGTGCCTGAATAAAGCGTTGCTCATCGGGCAGTAGCTGTAGTGACGCAAGGTGTTGGGTAAAGTTTGCATGAACGAGGTCACGTGACAGCCGTGTTCGGCAGTCTCGGCAATCATAAACAGGTCTCAGTGGTCGCTGTTTGCCATTCCGCTTGCCTCGATTGTGGTTTACACCTGCGAACTTCTCGTATTTGCCTGTGTTTGGGCACTCCTCGTGCCTCAAAATGTTCGCCATCGGGAAATCTGGGTTGTGCTTCTTTCGTGTTCGTGGGTTCCTCTTTGCCATAATCGTCACCAGTATTTTATGCTCACGCTGCGATAACATTGGCTGGTGCAAACCACGTACACCCTTCGGCCACCCCTCGCTTTTAATACTAATTATTCCGCAGTAGTAGGTGTCTTTGAATAGTTCAATGAAGTGATTGAGGTCCATTTTTTTGCCACCTCGAGTTCTATAGCCTCTATCATTGAGCCATTTCACTGCTTGGCTAACAGACCAGCCATCGTAAATAATGTGCTTGCATGTGTCCTGCAGGGGCTTGAAGCGAATAGGGTCGGGAATGTGTATGCCAGGAGTATCTGATTTCATGTAGCCCTGATGTGGGTGAGTAAGATAGTAGCCTTGTTCGATTCTTGCCTTCATTCTAGAAATAGTAGTTCCTGCTCTATTCTCATTATCTTGTTCTGCTGTGAACGCCTCAAGGTACAACATCAACTTGGAATACTGGTCGCCAGAATTGAGATTGTGTTGTTTGGGGTCGCAGAAAATTAGCTGTACTCCCAGTTGGTTAAAAAGCACCTTGTAGTAAATCAGCACCTCCGCCTCTCTCATCAAACGATTCACGAAGTCGATAAGCAGATATTTGATTTTTCGATTTCGTTTGCATAAAGCCAGCATTTCTTCCATGTCTTTACGTCCGAAGTTTTTACCTCTATTGCTGGTCTGGACTATCCTCCAGGCTTTTACTATATCTAGACCCATCTCTCTCGCCATTCGCTCGGTGCTTGATTCTTGGGCATCTAGACTATGCCCATCAGCCTGGCTCAGAGAGGAGATTCTACGGAGAGCAATTGCTTGTGGCTTCATGATGACAACGCCTCTATTGCACAATCAGCAGCCTGAGGGAAACGTTCGACGTGAACGCATACAGACTGCTGATTCTGAAATGGAGTTTGTAAGTTTATCACGCCGATTTTCCCTTATTAACAGAGGTCATATTTTCATCTTAACTGCGTTTCTTCGTATATTCCATACAGCCAAAGAGCCAGCTCTTCCAGGTCGCTTTCTAAGATGTCGTTTCTTGTGCTCGCCACTTTCTTCCCTCGACTTTCATTCGCAGAATGAGTGATATTTCTGCAAATAAAAAACCAACGCATAGTCAAAATCAGCTCAATAACTGAATTAACTAAAGCGTTGGTTCTTGCTTTTTCGTTACTCTAAGGTACTACCCAATAATAACTCGCTGTGTATAATAACGCAAGTAAGCAATGTAAAATAAACTCTGTCAAACTATTGCAAACTATAGTAACTCAACTGAGCCGACAATACTTCTTTAGGATACAATTAAGGTATGGATTTGAAAGAAGTTAAAGACTATCTAAGCGAACTGATTCAACAGACCATTGGTTTGGCTAACGACAATCCAGTGCCAGAGAGCGAGACTAAGTACATTCGTGTTCTAGAAGCTGTCTTCAGGAAGAACTTTATACGGCTACAGGCAATCGAGAAGCTGGTCGAGCATGATTCAACGGCAAATGTGGCTATGGAAGTTACTAGAAACATGGTTGAAGATGTTATTGGTATCGAATACATGCGGTTAAGGGGCGAAGAGAAGTATGCAAAAAAGTTCTTCCAGTATTGGACTGTACACTACTACAAGCTCACGCACAGGGCTCATCAAGGTGATGAAATTTCTGATGATGAAGTTCAGGAGGCAGAAAAGCGATTCAATGGCTTGCCCAGCTCGGTTAAGAAGCGGAGGAACTGGGCTGGGTGTGACGTCGAGACTCAACTACAGCTAATTTTAGATTCTGATGTAATGAACAAATCGGATGCCAAAATGGCAGAATTGGCATATACATACGGTTCACTCAAGACCCACTTCAACCCTTATGACATCATGACATATTTGCATGGTGACTATTTTGATTCGTCATCCAACCTGTCAGTGCGTATGACGCTTGTTTTTGCCATTTCTTCGCAGGTCAGATTTACTACCCGATACGTAGACGCTATTAACACGTGTAACGACAATAGCAAGTATAAGCACTACGCAGATAAAGCAAACACAATAATTAACAAATACTCCTCACAAGAAATCGCCGAAAGTCTTCTGAAAAAGTAGTTCCTGTAATTGTTATTATCGGCAGTTAGCCCTTTTGTATTAGCGGTATCTCGGACTCGGGAATCTTACGTACACGCACTACTTTTACACCTCCAATACTTTGCTTCATCAGGCGATGGAGACCATCAAGTATCAACCAGCGTTCTTTCCAGAACATAATATCAATAGGGTATGATGTATCTGCTTGCATTGTACGCTCGTATTCTTCGGAATACTGGTCAGGGTGTTCAATAACTTCACTTGGCTTTACATCATAGTAGCCGTCGGGCTTTGACCAAATAAACGGTATATCGAAGTGCCAAGTTAATTCTTCAATAGGCATTTCTTCTTCTGGAAAATCTAATTCCCAAACCTTACGCTCATCCCAACTAAAATCGAAACCGACTTCTTGAATGACAGCTGGAAGTTCACGACTCATAGCTTCTCTTTAATCTTCATAAGTTCGCTACGAACAAAGTCGTAACTACCTTGCTGGTCTGATTTAGCGAAAAAGCTCAAACAGTTAGTGCCGATAATCATTTTGTAGCAATCAATACGTTCATCAAAATGTTCTGGTAGCCCAACGGTATTGATATAGTGCTGTTGTATTGCACCCAGAATATCAACTTCATCTGACCAACTAAAGCCAGGTGCCCAGAACGCTTGCCAGGCGACATCGTAGAGCGGGTCGCCATATGCTGCATCATCCCAATCAATAACTCCTGTAATTTGTCCGTTCTCGGCTAATGTATTGTTAAAACCAAAGTCCCTGTGAACAAGTTGCCGAATATCATCGGGACAGTATTTGTAGTATTCCTGTATTCTTGCCCTAAATTGGTCGTATACATCACGTTCAAACATTGGGATTGAATCAAGCTTGTCGTCATCATTACTTGACTGGCTGCGGTCAAGTGCTTCATGCCAAGACTTTGCGTTGCCATTTCCATCTGGCAGGATTAAGCCAAACCCAGAACCTACTGGCGGTGTTTGATGGATTGCTTCCATCGTTGCAATCATTGAAGGCAGCGTAGCCTTTAGCTCGTCAACAGGTAGCTTATCGAGCGTTACGCCTTTTGCTAGTTCAGATACGGCATAATATACACCATCTGGTAGCCTACCTATTTCCTCAATTGCTGGGATTGGTACCAGTGGTCCTCTAAAGTGTTCGTGAGCAAATCTGTCTTTTTGATAGCCTCCATCGGTGTGCTTGCTAAAACGAACAACTTTAGCACCATTGGCAGTCTCGATGATTCCAGCTTGGGATAATTCGCCATCTTCTAACATTCTGATTTCACCCACATTGGGGCCGAAGTGCTCATGCACGAATGTATCAACAGCATCTGATTCCATTTTTGTCTTGTATGTGGACATACATCTAGAATAACAGATTAAACGAGGGTATTGCTAAATGACTCGTAGTAAAGAGGTAGATTTCGTTTATTGGTAAACTGGTCGTTATATATTTGCAGCACCTCCAAACTCCTGTGTCTCGTGAACCTCGAAACTGTAATTAGCTCCCCTGGCATCTGCTGTATCAGTCGTGTGGTGAAATAATGCCGAAATCCATGCACCGTCTTTTCAACCTCAACTTCATACAGCAGATTCTTCACAATCAATCGTAGTCCTCGTGTCGTAAGCCGACTGCCTTTGGTCTGCCCCCACAGGCTAGTAAATAAGGCTCCGTCTTTCACTTTTGAGGCGTTCAGGTACGCCCTAAGAGCTTTGACCGTTTGAGGGTGTAAATAGATTGGTTCTTTGTCATCTCGCCCCTTACCAAGCACGTATAAACGATTAGAAGCGAGGTCTGCATCGCTCACATCAAGCCGACAAATCTCAATTTGCCGTAAGCCCTGAAATAACAGCAGGGCAATCAGGGCTCGAAGTCGTGTGGTACGAAACGAATCGGGGAGTTGCTGCAAGTATTCGCAGAGCTTCTGGACTTCGGCTTCATTCAAACCCTCAACTCGGTGCTTTTGGCTTTGTTGGAACGATTTTACATTGTGCGTAATGTCATACGGAATCTTGCCTCTGCGGTGCAGTTCTTTGAGCGATATACGAGCCACTGCCAGGTATTTGTTCTTGCTGGCAATTCCTAAATCGCTGCGGCTTCGTAGGTACTTCTTGTAGTCGAGCAGACAGTCGTGTGTAATGCCATTGATTCTGAGCCAGCCGAGAAACTGCGGCAACCGAGCAAGGTAGTCTTGTCTGGTGCTTTCGGCAATATCTAAGCTATCGAAGATGGTCGGAGTGCTAAGCAGTGCAATATCGCTCATTACTCAGCACCTTTCAGCTTTTTCAGGTCATCTAGGTATCTATCGCCAACATCAGGTTCAACCTTGCTCCATATCTCGTACCATTTACGGTGGCGTTCTACGTTCTCTTCTTTTGTACCTTCGCCCCATTTACCATGCAGACCACGACCACGTTTGGTATGAACATCTACGGCGTAGTCAGGTATCTCCAGTAACTGACCGAGTTCAAAGCGAGAGCGAATCAGGTTGGTAATACTGTCTGCTTCACGGCTTTTATTCGCTCGGCAGAGATACATCACGGCTTGCATGATAAATTGCAGAGCATCGTTCTTCATGCGGTTAGCGGCAATGATAGCGTTCTGGTAGTTCTGCTGGAGAGCATGAACGATTAAGGCTGCTTCTGGCGTACCGTTGCCGACATCTTCGGAGGCGATAATCATGAGGCGTTTCCAGACGTATTTGTAATAGCCTGATTCGTGAATGATGAATGCCCAGTAACAGGCGTTATATTCTTCTCCTCTCCGTATTGATTTTTGTAAGGCTGAGGCGACTTCATCGAATGGATAGTTGTTCACCAGCTTAATATCGTAGGGCTTACGTGCTTGTGTCATGTTTGTTGGTTCCTTTCCGTAAGCAAATCTTCGCAGATGAAAACTGATATGGGAACCACCAAAAAAGACTGGCGAGAACACCAGCCTTTAATGTTTTATGAGGAACTATTTTGCTTGAATAATTGCTCTGTCCGATTTTGCAGCGTTCGGTTTCCAGATGATGTATTGGTGACCATCTTCGACAGGAACCTCGAACACAACTTGTCCTTGAGCTTTGCCGCCAGCAACCATATCGCCAGAACTAAGTGGCTTTGGTACAGATGCAAAAGCTCCGTCTAGAACTTGACCACCTGTTGTTTGAATACGGAAATCAAACACGTTGTAAGGCTTGGTTTCGTTGCTTGTATTTTCTAACGTAACATCTGCTAACACGTAGGTGTTGCCAGCTTTTGCAGTGTCGTATTCACCGATAGTTGGCGTGTAGTCAATTTTGCTGACAGTTAGCTTCACGCCATCAACTGTTCCAGATTCACCAACTGCTAGCTCAACATCTTTGTCTTGTTTGTCTGCACGTTCTGCGAATCTGTATTCCTTTGCACTATTCGTACTGCCGCCGCCAGAGCTATTATTGGTGGAATCTCCACCTCCAGCAGCCCCTACGACAGCAATCAACACCACAAAGGCAATAATTACTGTTAATATCTTGTGTCGAGCAAACCAGCTCTTCTTCTTTCCCTCAGCCATGATATGACCTCCATTGATTAGTTATTTTTGGAGGCTGTATCAAAAAACGGACAGCCCCGCTAGATTGTCTAGATCAATAGAAGAGATTGAACCCTACTACTTTTGCGTGGCTGCCCGTTTTACGGTTCAATCACACGCCGAATAGGCGTTTCTTCTATCAATCTAGACCTCTTAATCTTAGCACTCAGAAAGAGATTAAGGCAAAAGGTACTCTTGCATAGCTCCCACATACCTCATCATGCGTTTTCCTGCTGGCGTTGGCTTACCTGCGTAAACCTGACGTCGATACACCAGGGAGTAGGCTCTTCTACTATTACTAAAGCTGAGCAATAGTGGATTATGTTGGAACTGGCGTGAACCATACTCTAGCTGGAGACAATGCCTACAGGCTGCAAAATTGGGAGTAGCGAGGTATAGTCTCAGCACCCTGCGTTCACAGTTGCTACAGACTAGCATATATCTAATGCCTCCGTAATTTGGAACTATGTAATCGAGTAGCACTGAAAGAGTCTGCCACTGGTCATGTTTGTCGAGGTACTCGTACTGATACAAACCGTACTCACCATCATCTTTCACAAGTGGTTCAGAAGGCTGATATACGCCCTGAACGTATGTAATAACACTCTTGATGCTGATTGATTGTTGTAGTTCTATAGTGCTACGCATTGTTGAAATCTTTAGGGGATGACTATAATAATCCTTAGGTTATTGCTGGGTGTAATTACTGTGAGGGGAGTGCTAACACCTGTTCACGTTTTTTACTCTGTTCCCACTCGACATAATCGTCCCAGAGGAAATGCCGTAAACGACGTATTTCAGCAACAAGTGGGGGTGCATAATTTTTAATGTGCTCCACCAATCAAGACCAAACCACAAATTATGTGGTTTTTTTGATTTGTATTATGGCTATGCTAATATACAAATATTAATAGGATAAGATAATGTCAAAAATAAAAAATATGCAAAATAAAAAAAGTACTTTGGCTAATAAGCTATCAAAACAATCTAAGTTATTAGTCATCGTTTTTGTTGCTATTGCCGGTCTGCTCGCCGTAACTAGCTCATATGCAAACTCTAAACGGAACGACTACACCTTAAAGACGCCAGTAGAGCAAACAGCTATTAGCTTAACCAAAGAGAAGCCACTAATTATTTCAAAAAATTCTAGCGGTAAAGTTTCTTACGAATCAAGAGGTAAATCGATTGATATAACTGTTAGCGGTACAGTATATTGCGCACCCGAAGATGACGGACCTGTTAAAATCGTAGCAATAACACCAGAGCAACTTAAGGAGACCGAGGAACAAATTGAAGCCACGCAACCTACACGAGATACAACAAAACAAAAAGACATTAAATCAGAAATCGGCAATACAAAACAACTTCAACTTTCAAGTAGTTCGCCAGTCGACCCAGTAGAAACAAGCATAACAAATCCAGCACAAAGCATTTCCAAAACAGAACAAATACTGGAATCTATCTGCCTTAAAGCTACTACAACAATTCCAAGTACAAATACGCCAGCATTTATACCCGATAATGCCAAGCTCCCAAACCAAAAAAAGCGATCTCAAGTAATCTACGAAACACTACCATCAATAATCTCACCTAAAGCCCATGCCGCCGACGTTCCAACACCAGCCACCACTCCGCCACCAGCACTAAACCCAGACTTTGAAAATGACCAAGTAAATAGAATAAATTTAGCTCGACAACAAAATGGAAGACAACTCTTAGGAAGATCTGATTGTTTGACCAGAGCTGCTCGTACTTGGTCATTAAATATGGCGACAGTCGACAGGCTATATCATAGCCCGTTAGCACAAACAGTCGAAAAAGAATGTGGGCAAAATTGGTGGAGGCGTATAGGAGAAAATGTTGGTGTCGGAGGAGATTCACCCTCGATTTTCACAGCATACATGAATAGTCCAGGACATCGAGATAATATTCTTCACCCAGAATATCAAAGAGTAGGAGTAGGAGCATTTACATACAAGCATCCAAATAAACCCTACACCTCCGTCTGGACAACTCAATTATTTGCTGCTTGCATAGGTTCATGCGCTAATAAATAGCCATCAACACCTAACTACGAGTAGTTTGTACTACTAATATATACATATATTTACCTGTCTGATATATTAGTATAACTAAACAATTCATTCGAGTTTTTATGGCAAGTGATAAAGAAAAGTACAAAAAGAGCCTACAAAAGTGGGATCTACTTCAAGAACAAAATCTATTGAGCGTGCCAGAGCAAATCGGCAAAGTGGCCATATTCTGCTCCTACGCAGTAATCGACTATATTGGAGGGCGCACCTACAAGCATGGACATAAGGATGTAATTAACTTTCGCAAAGAAGCCTTTGCGATAGCTGATAGACTTCATAAAGCTGGAAAGCAATCTGAAGTTATCCTGAATGCTAATGATATTGATTTTAGTACCGTTCTACAAGATGAACACTTTAGCGATATAATAACTATTGGGCATGGCAATTTAAGCACTCTCATAGTTAAAGATAGTTCAGGTGTTGATCTAGCACTAGATTGGTTCGACCTGTCTATGTTTACAGATCATCTTAAAACAGGCGATTTTATTCAGCGACAATGTGGCACGTTTGGTAGAGATTTATCTATTCCGCTTGGAATGTTCTGTGTGAGTAAGCATTGTGACGTTATTGCGTCCACCGGATCAGCTTTCCATCCAAAAGGATTAGATCATCCTGCAAATAATTTACTAGATTACGTAACTACCGAAGCTAGGCTTGACTATAAATCAGCAAGAGCAACTTTTTGCTATTAATTCCCTTTTATGCGAATACGCTTTGTAATCAATCCATCGAGTAACAAATGACTAAAATAGCCGACTACTGCAGATAGATAAAAAGCTATACCGATCAATAATTTATTTGGCTGATACAAATAAGGAACTATCAAAATTGGCAATGGCACCATAATCATAGCCCACTTCTTGTGTGTCCAACCTCTGTGTTTTGCGAGGATTGGCGTCATGGCCATTAACCCAAGATAAGCCGAGGCCTCGAATCTTCCATACATAATAAGTATAACGTTCAAAATAAAGGCAAAACCAAAAAATATATCTTGTGCTTTTGAATTTGTATCAATATCCGGCCACAACCCAAATAAGATTGCTGTAACAAACAATCCCGTCACCCACTGCCAATTTGAAAGCATATCCTGCACGCCTGTTAACCAAGTAAAAGGCAACAAGATCAGCACAACTAATACCAACGCCAAACATATTACTGCACCTGATATGTGACCCTTGTAATTAGCCATAACTACTATTATGCAACATAATAATACTCATAGGCTAGAATTTTAGTCAGTTTTATTAATGCTGGGTGGCATGAGTTCGTTTACTGCTATTACTAGTGACCTCTAAGTCATGAGTATTTGGCAAGAACGATGAGGCTCCAAGAGCAACAATAATGAATAATCCGGCGATTTGCATAGATTGGCTTGAACTTTTAGCAGACGCCTCGTCGGCGATTTTGCGCAGTTCTTCTTTAATATTTGCAGGTATACTAGCCATCTTCTGTTGTTGAGCACTTTGGCCACCTAATTCAACACTTGATGCCTGTGATTCCACAACTTTTGATATCGAACTTTTGGCCTGATCGGGGATAACCTTGCTTTCAGAAATTCCGTTTGATAAATTTGTTGCCAGCGAGGTTAATAACACGGCACCGATAATTGCAGAACCAAGAGAAGAACCAATCTGTCTTAAGGTATTGCTAACTCCAGATGCTTCACCAGATTCTTCAACAGATACAGCCGATAATGTTAGGTTACTAGCTTGTGCCATTACAAAGCCCATGCCAATCCCGAACAACAACAATCCAGGCATTAACGTTAGTGGAGTTGCAGTTGGCGTAATCGAACGACTCAACACCCACGAAGCAATTATTGCTAAGCTCAATCCTGCTTGAATTATACGCTTGGTTGTAAATTTCTTATTTAAAATAGAAGATAGTGGGGCAGAAATTAGAACCATCAATGAAAGTGGCAACAAGGCAATACCGGTATGTAGTGCGTCAAGGCCTTGCACTGACTGCAAAAATACCGGAAGGGCAAATATTAAACCAACCATACCTAACGATAAAAGAGCGGTTACCGAGGCCCCTGAAATGAACTGTCGATTCTTGAATATACCCATGGAAACCAAAGGAGTACGACCCTGGCTCTCGACAAAATTTTCCCACAACGCAAATAAAGCCAATAAAATAATACCGATTGTAATCGCGATTGGAGTTATCGATAACCCTACAATATTGACTTCGTGACCTAAGAGTTTATAGGATTGTATTGCTTTTAGCCAACCATAATTTGATGACTCAATAATTCCGTACACAAACGCGAAGAGTCCAACTGAGGATAATAAAATACCCATGATATCGAGTTTGCGACTGACATTTTTTTCGCGAGCTTCAGCTATAGCCATAGAGCCTAGCAATAGTAATATTGCCACAAAGATATTTATTCGGAACGCCCACCGCCAGCTATAATTTGTTGTTAGATATCCACCTAAGATCGGACCAAGAGCAGAAGCCGCACCTGCTACGCCACCCCATATCCCAAAAGCTATAGCCCGATCTCTACCCCTATATGTTGAAACAAGTAGTGAAGCCGTCGCCGGCATCATTAGGGCTGCGCCCATTCCTTCAATAATTGACTCACCGACAATCATTATCCCTACACTGTGACTAATTGAGGTTATGAACGATCCCACGGCAAATATTACTGCACCGATCATAAACATCTTTTTGCGCCCAAAAATGTCACCTAAACGACCACCGGTAATAGTAAACGCCGCCAAGGTTAATGAGTATGCAGTAATCACCCATTGAATTCCTTGAATATCGGTATTTAGGTCATTAATAATCGTTTTTAATGAGACGTTTAACACTGTAGTATCAATAATAATTATCATCAGTGCCAGACTTAAAACAGCCAGTGGCAACCACTTTAATAATCCATGTTTTGATTTCTTAGTGTTTGTTGACGAAACATTATTTGATATCAATTGATTTTTTCTATTCATAATTCCTTTTATTTATTGACGTTTGATTGTAAATATTCATTGAGAACTGTTAGTGATTTTAATAAATCAACTTCTTGGTGCTTTGATAGTTGCGAAATCATTGGTTGATATGAAGTCTTCATAAGCTCGATTGATTCATCGCAAATCCGTTGTCCACGAGTTGTTAGTGTAGTAATGTGTTCGCGCCGATTTGAAGGGTTTAATGTACTTTGCAACAAACCATCATTAAACATCAGCTTAATTTGACGACTAATACTTGCTTCGGTTTGTCCGAGCTGTTGTGCAATTTGTTTTTGTTTAATATTTGGTTGCCAACTTAAAATCATCAGTAACTTAAACTGCGAAAACCCAATTCCAAGATTTTGCGTTAAGATAAAGTCATTTTGCCTGCTTAGAAGCATGGCGATTTTCTGAATAAGATAGCCGACATTGTCTGTTGGTTTTAAATTTGAGGGCACCTTGTTACTTTACTAGTTAATTATTAACGTGTCAACTGTGATATTTCGTTAGAAATCTTTTCCCATTGACCTAAAGTTAATTGTTGAGCTCTGATATCAGCCCTTAGATTACAGTCTTGAAGAATTTTTGAAATATCTTCTTTGCCTAGCCCTAACCCGGTCGCTAAATTATTAACTAACTTTTTTCGTTTTTGGCTAAACCCCGCTTTAATTACCCTAGTTAATTGAGGAGGTATTTGAGAAGACCGACTTTCTGACTTACGGTGCAGTATAAGTATTTGTGAATCTACTTTAGGGGGTGGAGAAAATAACTGAGCCGGAACAATTCGACCAAGTGACACGTCATAGTGAATTTGAGTAAAGACTGCTAGTATGCTCAACTCTCCCGGATTAGCCCCAACCCTCTGAGCCACTTCTTTTTGAACCAAAAGTACTGCTATTTTTGGCATATTATCAGACTCAGATAAAATTCTAAGCAAGTTAGCCGTTAAATAATACGGAATATTGGCGATTATCTTGTAATCTGGAGACAAATCATTGAGATTAAATGCCCTAATATCCCCTTCTTTAATCACTACATTAGCAGAATCTTTATAAATCCTAATTAAGTCTTTGTATCTTGCTCTATCAAACTCAAGGGCGATGATATTTGCGTTTGTTTCTGTAAGTTTTTCTGTAAGTGTCCCTGTGCCTGGACCAATCTCAAGTACTGTATCGGATGCGCAAACTTCACCGGCGCGAACCATATCTGCTAAACTTTCTTCATCTTCAAGCCAATGTTGACCTAATGCCTTTTTAGCTTCCGGAAACTTACTCATATCCGTATACTACTGGCTGATTTATCAAAATAGTCGTGCATACAATTCGTACGCTCAGTTTGGGTCATCTAATACCATCCTCGAGCTTGTGACGTAGACCAGGCTCCACATGGCGTACCATAACGCCCTGCTATGTAACCCATGCCCCAAGTGATCTGGGTCGAAGGATTTGTTGCCCAGTCTGCACCTATGCTAGACATCTTATTGCCTGGTAGCGCCTGTGGTATACCATAAGCACCACTGCTTGGGTTTCCGGCAGTAGTACTCCAGTGTGATTCTTTTTGCCAAAGTTGATACAAACAATACCACTGCTCTCCTGTCCAGCCACGCTCTGCTGCCAATCGTTCGCCGATCTTAACGTTTTCTGATGGGTTACTAATTACTACTTTTGCTCCTCTAGCAACTAGCTTACGTTGAGGCTGAATTGTAACTATTTCTTGTAATTTATTCCTGCTAACCTCAATCCCATTTTCAGTCTTTATTTCATAGGTAACAACCTTTTTGCCGGGAGCTCCTGGCTCTTTAACTGACGTACTGCCTCGCGTCATATTTGCGTCATCAACATACTCAATCGGCGCAGGTATCTCTTCCTCAACAGTAGCAATTTGCTGACCTTCACGGGTAATAGTTATCTTCATGTCAGGGCGAAGCTGTGTATCTGCAGACGGCGCTACGGTATCACTTTCTGAAAACTTGATATTCTTTTCCTTCATTAAGTCACCGACTGTCTTTGCCTGGGTACGTAGCCCGCTTACATTACCGTAAAGTATCAAAGTTACTGGAGTCGCTCTATCAATAACA
>CAZTWB010000021.1:0-13864 GCA_964617035.1 uncultured Candidatus Saccharibacteria bacterium | reverse complement strand
AGGTTATCTTCACTAGTTGTATTAGTTTCAGTGATACTACATTCACTAGATGTTTCTAGTACTACATAGTTATTGGTTACTGGGTTTACGTAACTAGCTACATTGGCTTGGGTACTATCTGTTACTCCATCATTGTTGGCGTCGCCAGAGTTGGGGGATGCGGATTCTACACTGTCGGGGATACCATCGGAGTCGGAGTCAGGCTCACCCGAACCACTTCGCAGTGCACCGTAGCCAAGCACTCGCTGATTGTCATCGTCAGCCACCCATAGCTGACCTGTTTCTTGATTAACTTCTATACCCTCTGGCTCACAGAGTGTGGCACTTGTTACTATTTCGTCAGATCCATTGCAGTCATCACTGTCAGTAGCGGTCTGTCCGTAAATTTGATCAGCCATGTCGCTAGTAGTGTATGTGTCTTTCAGAACGAAGCGAAGCACTCGACTATTATCGTTTTCTGAAATATATAATTTATTAGCCACTGGATCAATAGCAATACCTACCGGTGAACACAGTACATTTGCACCCACTATACCATCGTTTCCATTGCAATTATTATCTTCCCAATTATTCTGGCCAATTAATACCGAGGCATCCTCACCATTGGTAAAGCCAGAACCAATATTAAACGCTACTACGCGGTTATTGTATGCATCAGCAACATAAAGCCTGCTTCGAGCCTCATCAATTGCAAGACCTCTTGGAGAAGAAATGGTACTAATGCTCGTTCCATGAACAACATTGGTGAAGTCGGCTTGTCCGATGACTCTGGTTGCATCCATACCGTTGGCAATCGTGCCAGGTGCCACATTAAACCCAAGTACGCGGTTGTTCTCTGTGTCTGAAACATACAGCATTTGCTGGCTAGACGAATACACTAACCCCTTAGGATTATCTAGCCCACTAGCAGATACTGAACCGCCCTTGTTACTATCATCACTCACCATGTTATCTTGGCCCAACACAAAACTAGCTGACATTCCGTTTGATAAAGTACCCGGAGCAACGTTATATACTAGAACTCTATTATTATATTTATCCGCCACAAATAACCTGTCGTTTACGCTGTCATACGCAACGCTTGATGGCTCACAGAGATCCGCCGCAGATACATCTTGGCAATCTGAGTCTGTGGTAAGGTTTACTTGACCTATTGCAAATTCAGCAGTGTTATTGAGTGGCACACCATTATTATCGGTATCATAGACAAGTACACGCATGTTTCCGTAATCCGCCACAAATAAACGGTTATTGTCGTTGTCTATCGCAATATCTCTTGGATTATCAAGGCCTATTGAGTTAGGGATCCCAGCGCCGAGGTCCTTAGCGGTTGTAAAGTCTGCCTGGCCTATCTGCGCTACTGCATCTTCACCGTCGGTGATAGTAGAGATATCGTAAAACACTATGCGGTCGTTACTGTCATCTGCAACCACCAGGGTATTCGTGCCAGGAATGTATTGAATATCGTCTTGGTACTTCAAACTACCAGCTGTCGGTGTTGCACCACCTCGGTTATCATCACCTTGCGTAAAGTCAGCTTGCCCTAGCACATAATCAAAATTCGCATTCGTACTAATACCAGCTAATCCACCGCCACTGGAATTAATGACAACTACTCGGTTATTAGATTCGTCTGATATAAATAGCTTGTTACTAGCAAACCTAAGAGACGCTGGTTCATTCAATACATTATTCGCAACACTACCACCCGGACCATTGGCATTGTTGGAGGTAAAATCAGCTTGGCCTACTACTGTTACCGCAACCTCACCGTTGTTAAAATTATCATCAAGATTATAGATAAGTACTCGGCTATTTCCACTATCCGCTACCGCTAAGTATCCACTAGCCGTGTCATAATCCAAGCCGGATGGCATCATCAAGCCACTTGCAGAAGTAGAGCTACAAGCATCACTACAATTTGATGTAAAACTAGTTTGTCCCAATACTTTGCTGGCACTCATGCCATTACTGATCGTACCTGGCGATACATCAAATGCGAGTACGCGGTTATTATATTTGTCTGATACGAACAGCCTATTATACGCATTGTCGTATGTTACATAAGTGGGATTATTGAAACCACTATCTGATGTATTGCCAAGAATACCGTTTTCATATCCTTCGGTAAATGAGTCCTGACCAATTACGTATGTGGCGCTCATGCCAGTTGCCAGATTATTAAGATCATAGACCAGTACGCGGTTATAATCGGCATCTGCTACGAATAAACGATTATTATCTTCATCCACTGCCATACCTTCTGGTTCGCACAGGTTTGATGCCGTCGGGTCAACATCGCCACAGTCGGCAGAATTTGCAGTCAGGCTAGTTTGCCCAATAACATAATCGGCTTCTGTATCTACTAATTGATTACTGTTATTTAGGTTAAACACCAAAATACGGTTGGCTTGTGATCCGTTATCAGCCGTAAATAGCCTATGGTTTATGGTATCAACAGCCAGACCCTCGACTGATTGGAAGTTATGACCATTAACCTGCCGAAAGTTTTCCATATTGGTTGTAAACCCAGCCTGCCCAAGTACTTCGGTAGCCGGCGGCGGTGTGTTTGGTGCCGCAGTAGCAATAGATGGAATAATAACACCTGAAAGTAGACATAGAGTAGACATAATAATTAACAGCCGATTCAGAAATACAGATTTAGTATTTTTTGTTTTGTTAATAAATAGGTTTTTACTCACGTACCCTCCTTGGTATTATTTAAACTGCCTAAGTTATCTGCTTATGTATAAATTTTATCATTAAATTAATCTGCTATTCAACCAGTTATTTAGACATTTTGTTAGAATGCTTACCCCTGCTTAGGCAAAATACTAATATCGGAGTAACAACAAATAGACTAGAAATAATCCAGTAAGTAATCAATTTTTGACCGGTGTCTACTAAATCTCCACCACTGCTTCCAATTTCTTGAGCTTGAGTCTGTGTTATTTGCCCTAAACCAACGGGATCGATAATTACACCGTTAGATAATCCATCTTGATCTAGATTTCCTCCATCAGTAATTGAATATGTTGCTACTGTCGCCAACGTACCACCGATTAACTGCTCAGTCAGCACAGCAGTAGAAATGGTTGAATAGGTATTTGTGTTGACATTGTACTTGCGAACAATTAGGTTCTCTTTACTAACCCCAAAATAGTATATATTGACTGTTGACTCAAATCCCGGGCTACCGCAATTAGCTGTAAAGTTAACGAGCCCATTTTGATAAGCATACGAATCGTCTTGTTCTGTGTTGCTACTTTCGGGAGAAATAGAAATTGAAGTAATACTGCATCCACTACTAAGAGCTAGTGTCATATATTGGCTACTATTAGGATTCACTAGGCTTACGACGTTAGACTGCTGGGAGTCTAGGGTTCCGTCATTATTGGCATCGCCAGAGTGGGGGGGCGGAGTTTTCGATGAAATTTTGAACCCCATCAGTATCCATATCGGGGTTATCTATGGTTGTAAATCGCCAGACACTATCTGTGGTAATTCCAGCATAGTCATTGCCAGCTAGATCTGATATTGCTCCTACGTCAACAGTTACGTAATACTGCTTGTCATACTCAAGATCCGAGTTGGGGTTAATCGAAATCGTATTTGTCGAACCACCGGATACACGACTATCATCAATTGGAATTGTTTCTACTATGTTATTATCGCCGTCATGAATTACTACATCTCCTGAATCTAGCGAAACCGGTTCATTAAAACTAATACTAATATTATCAGTAACACCAACGCCAGTAGCATTATTAGCAGGACTTAGGCTATCGACAACAGGCACAGTTGTGTCCAAATACACATCATTAACAGAATCAGATAAGGTCATGTAGCCACCACTGTCAGTATATTGCAGAGTAATATCATACTGACCGTCCGGAATTGTAGCAGATGAACTGCTAACTACTTCTGAACCAGATGTTGGGTTGGCGGGATCTATCGAAAAGCTATGTAAACCAGTAGATAGATTATCTAAGGTAAGGGTGATCGTTTGGTCGCCTGTTAGAATTAACTGTAAGGTGCCTGCTTGGACTGCAGAATGAATATTCAAATCAACATCAAATTCATTGCTGTGACTATCAGCAACCGGTGATATTAGATCTGGCTGTTCAAGAACCTGAAAACTTTGTTCATTGCCATAAGTGGTGCCATCTGCACTCAAGGCAAATGCTCGGTAATAGTATGTTGTGCCAGTCACAAGGCTACTTAGTGTTGTACTAAAGCTCCCTAGCGCAAAATCGTCATCGTCCCAAACGGTTGTATAGCCAGAGCTTTCTGGGGCTACTGAACCAGGCGCACTATGTGAACCTATTCCCCATACAAAACCACGACGCGTAACTGCTGATGTGCCAGCAGAACTTAACGTACCAGCAAGTTCTGCAGAATTTGTAGACAGGTTGTTTAATACGTCTGTTGTAACACTCGGCGGGCTAGTGGTATCCTGCCAAGATAAATATGGGTAGCCATATCATTAAAACTAGAGCTAATCGCCCAATAATCATTATTGGCTGAATCGTTATTAGGGTTACTAACAAAATCCCATGCGCTAGAAAGACCAGATGTTGCAGTGTCAGTAAATGTGGCTACATCATTCATCTCGGCAGTTGTTTTGGAAGTACCTGCAGCACTAGTGCTTTGACCGCTTGTCTGAGAATCCCAGAATGAGTTAGTGACGCCAGTACCGCCCGTCCCAACCAGCCCCCCAATGTTAGTGCCACTAGGCGCAGAAACAAGACCCGTAGAGTATGATGAATCGATTGTACTAAAATTCCCAGACGACAATCCACCCAAGCGTCCAGAGTTTGATGGTCCTGTAACTGATCCTGTTGCATATGAGTTTGTAATTGCTCCGGCATTGATGCCAACCAGGCCACCACACCATGTAGCTGTTTGCGTAGAGCAGACAACATCTCCCGTAGAATATGAATTTGCAATAGGGCAATATGCATATCCGACTAGACTACCAGCCCGGTTTGTGCCATTGATGCTAGCACTAGAAGACGAGTACGTTACCGGACCAGCGCTAGTATGACACCATCCGACCACTCCACCAATACCGCCATTTCCACCATTACTGGTTACCGTACCACTAACGTGCGCGTTGTCTACAGTAGATGTCGACGTATAGTAACCAATCAACCCTCCGGTATAGTCGCCTCCTGTAACGTTTACATTGCTGAGTGTTACATTCTCCACGACACCTGCATTAGCAACATAGCCGAAAAGGCCTGTTCTTGATGAACCTGGTCTATTGATGTACAGACCGGATATAGTGTGTCCGCCACCATCAAACTTTCCGACAAATTGAGAGCTATTGTTGCCAATTGGCGTCCAGCCAGATCCAGTATTGTAGGGGCTTACATCTAAATTAATATCGTTAGTTAATACAAAATGGGTACTTGAGTATCCGCCTCCAAGATAGCTACTTAAACTCGCAAGCTCAGTAGCATTACTAATTTGATACGGATTACCGGCGGTACCATTTCCACCAGCAAATGCTTCAACTCGTTGTGTTGTTGCTAATTGAGATAGCACTAATCCCGATACTAGTAGTAGTGAGGCTATTAATTTCGATACCCTGTGTTTTGTTGCGACCATCTACTAATTTCCTAATCTACTGCCATCAGTAACGCTGCATAATACTCTTTTTATTTTTACTGTTATTGAATCTAAACTCATGTATAACCCTCTCGTTTATTAAAACTTAAGCAGTATTATACATGTTTATTCAAATGCTATGCAATATATTTTACAGTACAATTTAAGTATTTTTGATAGGCCCTATCTTTGCCACCTAATACCTTAATCACCCCGGTATTGATATTTACTTTGAATTTAGTAATTTTGCTCGTAGTTTAGCAAAGCGTTCTTGTTGGTCTTTTTCAATTTGTTCTGGAGTTTTTTCTGCAGATTTTTTGTTAGGGTTGTTCTGTTTTTCATTGTTGCCACTTTGTTTACCGCCAACAACATTGACAACCGGTATCACAATTGGCGAACGCTGAGTCTGATCATATAAATAGTGAGTGACGTGATCCTTGAGCTCTTGTTTGAATCTATCGAGATCTACCCTCTTAAATCGCTGAACAACGGCTCGTCTTAATTCTGTGCGCAAACCATTCATTAGCTCTTCTGAATCGCGAATGTAAATAAACCCTCGTGTCAAGATGTCAGGGCTTGTTAGTAGCGTTCCGGTCTTGCGATCAACGGTTAATACAACAGCCATCATTCCCTCACCAGCTAAGATTATTCTATCCTTTACAACGATATTGCTAACAACGGAACCTGTTTGGTCAACAAGCAAACTGCCGTGAGGCACTTGTCCAACAGGCTCAACTTTATTTTCAGAAATCAAAAAACTATCACCATTATTTGCCAAGACCGTAGACTCGCGCTTCCAACCCTCCTCAATAGCCAGTTCGGCATGATAACGTCGTCTTAACATACCGCCATGCACAGGAATAATGAACTTAGGGCGCACAAGATTAATCATATCTCTCATCTCGTCGCGTCGAGCGTGCCCAGATACGTGCAACGGACCACAGCCATCTACCTCGTGAGTTGGGTGACGATACAAATGTACTCCAAGCTTTGCAAGATTATTTCCTATGGCATCATATCTAACCTCGTTGCCAGGTATTGGCGAAGAACTCACCACTACCGTATCCCCGGGCTTAAGTTTAATGTATTGATGATTACCTTCACTCATCCGTTGCAAGGCGGCGTTTGGCTCACCCTGACCACCAGTACACATTACTAAAAGTTGGTCATCAGGCACATTTGTAGCATCTTTCATGGCCATAATAGTACCTTTTGGTACCTTTAAAATGCCTTGACGGACAGCAATTTCAGCATATGCCATCATGCTTCGTCCATCTAAGGCAACCTTGCGCCCTGACTCAACCGCTGAATTAATAATCATCTGAATACGGTTCATATTGCTTGAAAAAACTGCACAAAATATGCGCCCTTGAGTATTCTTGATGATATCGTGAAAACTCTGTTGTAATGTATGTTCTGTCGGTGTTCGTCCTTCGGCATCCGAATAGCTACTCTCTGTTAGAAGCAACAAAACGCCTTCATCACCCAATTGTTTAAGTCTTTCTGTGTCACTTGGTTTGTTGTCTAATGGTTCTGGGTCTAGTCTAAAGTCACCAGTTGCAATAATTCGCCCAACTGGAGAATCAATCACAACAGAACTAGCATCGGGTATAGAGTGTGTGATTCTTAATAATTCGACAAAGAAGTTTCCAATCTTTAATCTTTCATGACCATCCATATTCATTACCACAGTTTTTGGCTCAAAATGTTCTTGACCAGCCGGGACGTCATCAAATGTCTTCTCTACAATTCCGATAGTGTATCGAGATCCATATATAGGGGCTGGGAACTTCGGCACGATGTGCTTCAATCCGCCAATATGATCCAGATGTCCATGAGTTACTACATAAGCTTTTATTTTATGCCTGATGCCTTCTAGGTATGTTGGGTCAACAATTTCATAATTAATACCTGGCAAATCCACCCCTAGGTTATTTCCACAATCTAGAATAATTGCGTCGTTTTGATACTCAATGATGGTGCAGTTTTTTTCGCCGACATCCTCAAGTCCACCCAAAAAGGTTATCTTCAACTTGTCAAAGTCATCAATGATTACATTGGCTCTTGTTTTAAGATCCGGCTTTTGTGACGCTGACGTATATTGGTCAATCATTTTTTGTGCATCATCTAGGCTACGCTTTTGGGCGCGTATTGCGGCGCCCCTTGATGTACTGCGCCCCCCATTAGTTGGTTTGTTTGATTGTTTTGGGTTTCTTTTAGGATTATTTTGTATGGTTGGTCTCGTTTTGTTATTTTGTTTATTATTCGGTTGATTTTGGTTCATTAACTTCTTCTCCTTTTTTAAATGAAATTAAACTTCTAGTAAAACTTTTAGGATATGTCTAAAGTCGTCAAAAAGAACATTTCGCATACTCCTGTTATATAAGGCCATCGCTGGATGATATAAAGCCAGGACTGTTATATCAATACCTTTTTCTTCGCCGGTGTCGGTTGTGATTGGCCAAAAAATACGATGAGCCTGACCGTGAACTTTGCCTATCTGCAAATCTGGTAAGAAGCAATTCATACTGTGTCTTCCTAGTGGGATGACCACTTTGGGATGAATTACCTCTATCTGGGCTTGCAAATATGGTAAGAAGGCTTGTTTTTCTGCTGGTAAAGGATCGCGATTATTAGGTGGTCGATACTTAACGATGTTGGTTATATAAACATCCTCTCTTGAAAGACTTATTGAGTCTAGCATCTCATCAAGAAGCTTACCTGATGCTCCGACAAATGGCTTACCTTGTAAATCTTCATTTTTACCAGGTGCTTCACCAACAAAAACTAAATCAGCATCTGGATTGCCGCTCCCAAACACTAGCTGAGTTGCCTCTTTTGCTAATTCTGGACAGATATTATCATCAACAATTGACGAGGCAATATTATTTAAGCCTTGCTGTTTGTCTTGTGCCATAACTTTTTAACGAACAATCTGATAGCTTGTACCAGATGATAAATCCCATAAAATAAACTAAAGATAACTAGAACCCATTGTAATGTACTACCAGTATCCACCGCAATCCAGAATAAGCTATAACCAATAACCCAAACAATCATCATTAGAACCAGATGCCCCATAGAGCTATCATAAAATCGGAAAGGTCTGTTATATTTTGAATATTGCTTAGTAGACATATCTTCTTTATTTCTTCTTTTCTCGAGCAACTGCCTTCATACTTAATTGTAACCGACCACGGTCATCAATTGCCACTAATTTAACGTCTACCTCATCGCCTTCTTTAACGACGTCACTGGGTTTATTGACCCGCTCTTCCTTCATTTCGCTAACATGAACTAGACCCTCGTGCCCTGGCATGATCTCTACAAAAGCACCGAACTCTAATACGCTAACTACTCGACAGCTTTGATAGATCTTTCCAACTTCTGGCTCGGCGGTTAAACTTTTAACCCAAGCTACCGCAGAATCTATTGATTGTTTATCTGGGCTGGAAATCATCACTGTGCCATCATCTTTGATGTCAATTTCGGCACCAGTCTCAGCAATTATTTTATTAATTGTTTCTCCACCCTTTCCAATAACATCACGAATTTTATCTGGATTAATCTTAATTGCCTCTACGCGAGGCGCATATTTACTCATCTCTTTTGGACCGTTAATGGTTTCCAGCATATGTTTTAGAATGTGGCTCCGGCCTGCTTTTGCCTGTTCAAGCGCACTAGCTAGTACCTTAACAGGTAGTCCATGAACCTTCATATCCATCTGAAGTGCTGTTATACCCTTTTCTGTTCCGGTAACCTTAAAATCCATATCTCCCGCAAAATCCTCTGCGTCAGCAATATCACTCAATATAACCGGCTTATCACCATCCATCATTAGCCCCATGGCAATACCGCTAACCGGTCGCTTTAGTGGAACACCAGCATCTAGCAATGCCAAACAACTAGAACAAGTAGCCGCCATTGAAGTAGAGCCGTTCTGGCTCATAATTTCAGAAACCGAACGAATGGCATATGGGAATGCAGCCTCATCTGGCAAAACCGCAACCAAAGCCCTTTCGGCAAGTGCACTGTGTCCAATTTCTCTACGCCCTGGACTACCTAACCTACGAACCTCACCAACTGTATATCCAGGTGCGTTATAGTGATGCATGTAACGCTTTTCTTCGTCCTTTTCCATGGTGTCTATCAACTGAGCATAGCTAAGTGGAGCCAGGGTCACGATATTCATAGCTTGAGTTAACCCACGCGTGAATAAACTTGAACCGTGAGCTCTAGGCAAAATTCCAGTTTCGCTAGACAAAGTCCTAACTTCGGTTAATGCACGACCATCCGGACGAATTCCTTCTTTAATAATTCCTTCGCGTACGTCTTTATGAATCGCTAATATAAAAGCATCATCATATTCTTGACGCTGTTCCGCAAAAACTTCTTCTCCTATTTCTGCGATAAAATGCTCACGCATTTGATCCCGTAAATCATTTACAAGATCATTTCTCTCTGGATATGGTGCACGAAGCTGAGCCCCCAACTTTCCTTCTAGCCAAGTTGCTACACGTTCTTGTATGTCGCTATCTGGTAAACTTAGCTCAAATTCTTGAGCAACTACGCCCACCTTCTTTGCTAATTCCTCTTGAAGTTCAATAGCTGGTTTAATAACCTTGCTGGCGTACTCTAGTGCACTTAATAGTTCTTCTTCGGTAACCTCGTTCGCTCCGGCTTCAACCATCATAACAGCATCTTTTTTGCCTGCCACAACCAAATCTAGTTTATTATTTTCTAGCTCTTTAGCACTCAAAAAGGCCTCGGGTTTACCATTTTTAAAACCAACTCTCACACCCGCAACTGGACCATCAAATGGCGCACCAGTTAACATAAATGCTGAGCTTATAGCTAGCATTGCTATCATATCTGGCCTAAAGCTAGGATCCATACTCAATACAGTAGCTACGCCTTGTACTTCGTGTCGATATCCTTTTGGCCATAATGGACGAATCGGTCTATCTATTAATCGACCAATTAAAATTGCGTCTTCGCTTGGGCGCCCTTCTCTTTTTATAAATCGTGAGCCACTGATCTTTCCCGATGCATACATTTTTTCTTCGTAATCAATACTCAAAGGAAAATAGTCAAAACCTTCAAGTGGCTTATCACCAACCATTACTGAAGCAAGCACTACGGTATCACCATAACGAGCAATGACAGAAGCGGTAGTCCTAAACCCAACTCTACCTACCTCCAGGCTAAGCCTTCGGCCACAAAATTCTGTTTCTACTTTTATTATTTTTTGTCCTGTTGGGTTAATTGTTTGCCCCATGATTTATTATTTCTCCTTAATCACCCTGTTTGATGCATTGTGCAAATATACGCGCTCTTGTGCAACTGAATACTGCATATATCTGATGCAACACATCAAACTGTAGTTAGATTATTAAATATATTTTGATATTAATGTGCACAAGCTCCTTCGCTCTATTATAGCGAAGTAAAGTCTATGCAAATTAGCGTCTTAATCCTAGTTTTTTAATCAAAGCAAGATACTCAGCGCTATCCTTTTTAGCAATGTAAGACAAATGGCGCTTACGGTTACCTACCATCTGCAGTAGTCCACGACGTGCCATATGATCTTTTTTATTAGTCTTTAGGTGCTCAGTAATTTCTTCGATTCGTTTGGTGAGTATTCCAACCTGTACAGCTGAACTACCAACATCACTTTTACTTTTTTGTAAGTCCTTAATAATCTTTTGCTTATTATCTGATGTAATCATAAATCCCTTATTTAACTTATTAGAATGATGGCGTTACCAAAGATAATACCATACTATCATCTGTAAAGCAACACCATTGCACTTGATTCGCTACATAGTGGGCGCTTTACTAAACTGGAAAATACACTCTAATAGATTACGCTTATCGACAATTTTAGCATCTTTAACGCTAAAACTCCCTACTTTGGTTCTTCGTAATTCTGTCATATAGGCACCTGTTTTTAACTGATCACCTATATCTTTGACTAACGAACGGATATATGTACCACTGCTAACAGTTGTCCTAAATTTAACAGTTGGATAATGATAGTCGATATCGTTTATTTCGTATATTGTTACTCGTCGTGGCTTTAATTTAAAATCCTTGCCTGCTCTAGCTAATTTATATGCCCTCTTACCGTTCACCTTAACCGCCGAATACGCAGGCGGAATCTGGTCTATATCACCAGTAAAACCCTTTATTACTTCTTCAACCTCTTGTAAGGTGGGTTGATTGTTAGAGACATACTCCTTGTTGCCTTCTTCATCTCCGGTTGAACTTGCTTCGCCTAACTTCATAGAGACTTGGTATGTTTTATCCTTCTTTGATAGTTCAGATGCTTTTTTTGTGTAACCGCCAACGACAATCACTAATAGACCGGTAGCTAGCGGGTCTAACGTGCCGCAGTGCCCAACTTTTGGCTTCTTCTGGCCTGTTGATTGACGAATCAACCCCCTAACCTTGGCCACAACATCAAAGCTTGTCCAGCCTTTTTGTTTATCTATTAATAATATTCCATCCATTACTAGGATTGTACAATATAAGTGAGTGTCTACCTATTGGCTCATCGGAGGCATCATTGGTGGCGGAACCGGAGGGGGTGGAGTTGGTGGCTGGTCAGTTCCTGATTGTTCTGAAGGCAAATCATTACTTTGGGGTACAAATCCAGGATAATCATTTAGGATTTGGTCAGGATTTGCGGTAGTCTGAGATACATTTGATTCCGAGGGATTAATATTATCGTCTAGAAACTGAGCACCTACACTCTGAAGAGGGTTAGGTTTTAGTTCCAATGAAGGTGACGCTTCCTCTACTGCTTGTCGCGCAGTTTCCAAGCTATCGATTGGATTGCTGTCAGTAACTGGCTGCTCACTTAAGTTTTGTGCTTGAGAGGGCTCAACCTCATTTACATTGCCCTGGACACTAGAATTAACCATATTTTGAAGCTTTAGCTCTTCGTCACTTAGAGTAGTTTCGTCCGGGTTGGTGATATTAGCTTGGTCTATATTAGGATTGCTACTTAAATTTGATAACGTTGCGTGAGGACTACCAACTTGTTCTTCAATTGAACTCAACGTCTGTGATGTAGTTGGCTTAAGATCGACGCCCTTAGGGGAAACCATGCCTGATGATGGCATCACTGCGGGTTTATCACGCGCAATAATAGCATCGTTGGTCGACCTTCCGCTGAGCGGATCAATACTTTGATCAAGATGGTTAGCTTGAGTATTGGCAGTAAGCGCACTCCCCAGGGTCGGTGGCTCTAACGTTAAACGACCAGACTTTTTCTCTTTGCCATCTTCCTTTGGTTGATCTTGCAATCCTGTCTTAAAATTACCTTGTTCATCTATATGTATCTCGCCTTCTTTACCAACCACTCCATCGTCAGCAGGTAATGGTAGCGCGGTAGATGTTGATTCTTCTTTTTGCTCAGCTTTAGGGTGATCAATCTCTAGAGATCCGTCCTCATTTTTCTTTTCCTCTTTATCATCTTCTTTTGGTTGATCAACCTTCACGGGCTCCTCAAGTTTTGTAGCCACTAGCTGTTGGTTTGCTCCAGCTGACATTAATTTTGAGCTAATGCTCATGGTAGCAGGCGTGGTTTTTGTATTACTAAATCGTTGGGTTTCAGCTACGATACCCGTCAAGAAAGCTGTTGCCATTTGTGAATCTAGTTGATTCGGCTGTAATAAGTCCGACAAACTCGCAATCATTTCTGATAAACTACTAGCCTTAGGATCATTCCAGTTTAACGCCCCTAGATCTGCGGGTTTAGTGTTATTGATAGATATTACCGTTGCATCGTGCAGAATACGTCCGTGAGCCATAATTGCTTGGTCAAGTTCTTCTCGAACATGCACCCCAATTGCTATAACAACATCAACATTGAAATCTCCTTGACTAAAATCCAGGTCAGCTTCGCTTAAACTTGTCCTATAGGGAGTTATAAAGATCCTCACTACTTGATCTTCGACCTTATAACGCAACTTATCTGCCTTGCTTTTATCTAGTGAAATAATAAAATCACGCAATGAATTAGTATCTTTCTCTAGAGTCTTGTCAGGCTTAAGAAACTCAATTGTCGAAGGAACCTCACCACTAAACACAGCAGTTGCGTGCTTTCCTAACTTGTTCAAAAACAATGTTAGTCCAATACAAGCAGATAGCTGATCTACATTTGGATCCTTTTTAACAGTAACCAGAACATTATTAGTCTGTTTTAGTCTATCAACTATACTTTGCTTTATATTTGGATCCATAT
>CAZTWB010000020.1:0-15798 GCA_964617035.1 uncultured Candidatus Saccharibacteria bacterium | reverse complement strand
TTTGCTTCGTCTGCTGATTCAAATTCAACAAAACCAAAACCTTTTGAGCGACCAGTATCTCTGTCGGTAATTACGTTGGCGTACGTTACCGTACCGTGTGTTGCAAATAGATCTTGCAACTCTTGTGTTGTCGTAGCATATGGCAAACCGCCAACATATAACTTACTAGCCATTAAGATTAGTTCCTTTCTATTAATCTTTCAGGTCGACCATCTTTACTCACTCACTAAACTAATGGCTTGTTAAGAATCCTGTCTAAATACCATACACTATTATTGTTTCATTTGCTAATTATTCGGTGGAGATGCTTGTTGGTCTGTCTGGGGTTCTGGCAAGCTGATGTAAGCTCTTGTTTTGGTTTGATCTTTTCTATCGTTAAGATATTGATTAATATCTTTAAAATTAAACACGATGTGAGCAACCTTTGCTTTATCGCCATCTTGAAGTTCAATTAGCTTATAAATTTCAAGCGAATTGCCTGTATTAACGATTCCTGAAACTTGACCGGGCTGAAGCTTAAAGATAGCATCGATAGTTTGTGGTGATATATCACGATTAGACTTTTCAATTAAGAATCCGTATTCTCCACCCTTATCTTTCGTTGTAACATCATCTGAATAAGTTTTCGCGACTTCAGCGAAATCCTTACCGTTAATAATTTCTTCCATAGCGGTATTAGCGCGACCCTGTGTGTCCGTATCCAAGACAGCAAGTACTTTTTGTTGTAGTAAATTACCACGAACATAACGCTTAAAGTCAGCTTCATCCCATCCGAAATACTCTTTCAAGACATCATCTAAAACGTCTTTGCTACTACCGAGACGTTCCTGGTTACGTAATAAAGTAATTTGATCTCGAACTTCTTGGTCGCTAACTGTAATCTTTTTTTCTTTTGCAATCTGTTTAATATATGCATCATTGATTACTTTAGTTAACGAGCGGTTTTTCGCAACTATCAATTGTTGCTTGCCGTAGTCACTATTAAAATCTAGTTTTTGTTGGTTTTGATAATAGTGCTGATATCTCCTCACCTCAAAAAGATAATTTTCGTAAGCTATAAACTTATCGCCTTGCCTTGCAATAGGAAACGGAATTACTTGAGTAGCTTTGTATATAAAAGTTGAAGTTGAGTGAAAACGATACAATGCGGTTATACAGTACGTAAAAAATACGACAAACGTAACCAACACAATGGTGATCGTAAGTATTACAATCTTATGCTTTGAATGTTGCAAAGGATATATATATTTACGTGCACTTGATAACACTTCCTCTCGGTGTTCAGCAACAGTATCATTGGTAATCTTAGGTATTTCTGAAGTCGCCAAAGAACCTGCCTTCTTCTTTAATCTTGGTCGCCTAAACTTCTTCGAAATCTTCTTCATTATACTCCTTGTCTTGTTTTATATCTCCTGGCTCAACCTGCTCCGCAACTATGCCCTCTGACCTAAGCACTTCAGCTATACATCTAACTTCTTCTGCAGGATGATATACATCATTGATAATTAAATCTCCCATATAAGTCTGTATCATTATTGTACCAAAACCTAGCAGAGTCGCCTGTATGCCCTTCACTTCATAACTTGTTGCTAGAATGTTATTCAAACCAATATCTACAACAGACCTGTTAAAAAACCCTTTTTGAGTAATTTGTATTAATCGCCGGTTAGTCACAATAAATACGCTATACCAATAAATTATCCAAGAAGGAATAAACAAAATAATACCCAACACCAGTCCGCCAGCTAGGCCTCCGTAAAAATATGACATTTCGGGTTTTATTAACGCTGGTATTGTTCCGGCTAGTATGGCTAACATTGATATGATTAAGCCCTTCCGCATAACTATTGGATGTTTACGAAATAGATGTAAAACCTCTTCGTCATCAAATTGACCAACAAAATCTTTATTCTGCTTTTTGTGAGAACTACTCTTTGGCATAACAGTATTTTACATTAGTAAGTATAAGTAGTATAGGAAAAAATAACTCAACTCCAGTTATAATGAGAAACATTAATCAAATTTACCATGGTGACCCGGGAGGGATTCGAACCCCCAACACCCACCTTAGGACGGTGGTGTTCTATCCGTTGAACTACCGGGCCAAGTATGCAATAACGCATACATAAACATTAAACTTGAGTTAGTCCCTCGTGAACCGTCGTGTAAGTAAATAACTCCGATTCCTCAAACCACATTTTGATTTCATTTTCAGCCTCACTAACTGATCCAGAAGCATGAACAATGTTGGCAGCACCCTTTTTCTTTAGTGATGCACGTCCTAAGCTAAGGTGTGCATAATCGCCGCGAATTGTCCCAGGAGCTGAATCTTTTGGTCCTGTTTTGCCAACCATTTTTCTAACGATTTCTACGGCGTGCCCGCCTTCAAGAACCATAGCAATAACTGGTGCGCTTCTCATAAATTTACGTGTGGCGTCCACTATCATGTCGCCGATTTCCTCGACAGTTTCGCTGTACTCAACACCGTAAGCATCCCAATCTTCTTTAGTTTTATTACCTACAATTGGGATAAGATCATCCGGATAATGCGACTTTAATAACTCCATCTCTGGTATCATCATTTTCATACCAACAATCTTAAGGCCTGCCCTCTCAAAACGAGTAATAATCTCTCCAGCTATGGCTCTTTGAATCGTATCTGGCTTTAATATCACCAAAGTTCTTTCCATTATTATTCCTTTCGTATTATAGTTATTTCATTGTACAAAAGATTGTATCTGTTGTCACTCTTAATGTCGTACAATATAAATATGAAATTCAGCAACGCAAAGGATGAATTCCTAGAATACCTAGAGATTGAACAAGGACGTTCGCTAAAAACAATACACAATTATAACCATTATCTGACCCGTATTGAAGATTATGCCGGAGATATCAACATTAAAGATATAAACCCAGAATTTGTCCGTAAATGGCGCTTATGGCTAAATAGACTAGGCACAAACGTAAGTGATGAGTTGCAAAAAAACACCATTAATTACCACTTAATTGCGCTAAGGAGTTTTTTAAAATGGTGCACGAAGCGCAATTATGATTCGATGCCGGCGGATAAAATTGAGCTTGCCAAAAGCAATAGAAATGAGGTTTCGTTCCTGTCAATCGATGAGTTGAATAAACTTTTTGCTCAGCCAAACACATCAACCTTACAGGGGTTAAGAGATCGTTCTATCCTAGAATTACTGTTTAGTAGTGGTTTGCGCGTTTCAGAACTCGCGAACCTAAACAAGGAACACATTAACCTGAAAACAAAGGAGTTTACTGTTCGAGGAAAAGGCCAGAAAGACCGACCAATATTTATTAGTGATAGCGCGTCAAGCTGGATTGATAAATACATATCGACCAGAAATGATACAATCCCTGCATTATTTATCGGGCACAGTAATAAAAAACCAAAGGTAGACAGAACTGGCGATTACTCTCGATTAACACCCAGAAGTATCCAAAGAATGGTTTCTAAGTATGCTCTGTTGGCTGGAATAACCAAACACGTTTCACCGCACACTCTGAGACACAGCTTTGCCACAGACCTATTACGTAATGGCGCAGATTTACGTAGCGTACAAGCAATGCTTGGACACAGCAATATTTCCACCACACAAATCTACACTCACGTAACCGATCCTCACCTAAAAAGCATTCATCAAAAGTTCCACTCTAAGTAATATTCAATTATTCCGTGTCTATAGCAATACACATAACGTACTTTAAAAGCGCGACCATAATAATGCAGGGCTTAATTGCATTTATAATTAGCCACTAAACTACCGAATACTATTATATGCCACAATACAAAGCAAAAACACTCCAACGATAAGTAAATACTCTATTAATTACTTAATAATCAAGGAGAGAAGGATCCACTTGCATTATTGCAATTATCTACATAACTGTTGTTGCCGGTTAGTTCTATTCGCTTACATAGATCTTGTTTTGTTGAAATTGCGGCATCCGGAAACAAGCCCTTAAAGTCACCTATATTCACCCCACCATCAACCGGAACACGAACCTTGACACGCCGCAAGACATCGGCCGCCTTGCCCGTTACGTCAATCTCGGCCTGTCCGCCAGGAAGTGTAAGTCTATTATCTGTTCCATTATATGCCGTAAGTGACACTTTGGCGGTTTTATACAAAGGCTGGACTACCACATAATATTCATTAGCAGATAAGCCATTAATATTAACATTGCACTCAAAAAAATCATCGGCAGTACTCCGGTTACTAGGATTACAATTACCATCAACAAACTGCCCTTGCTCAGGGCTGGTTGAATTGACACCACCATCACTGCCTAAATAGTTAATATCACCAGAGGGAGAGGGATTCTGCCCTCCTGTATTCGGGTATAAGAACATTGTGTGCGCACTGCTGTTTATCGTTGCCTTGCTCAGTGCTTGCCCATTAAACCCAGGGAATATCGTAACCCTAAGCATAGGACCATCGATGTTAGGTGTTAAGGTATAGTTTGCATTATAATTCGTAATTTGTGTGTCGTCGTTATTCTGCCAGCTAATACGCAAGCTATTTATTGGGCTATTCGCTTTTATTGATGCCACAAATGAACCATCTTCGGGCCTTACTCCATGCTTAACGTAATTTAGCAAGTTTTTATTGATGAGCACACAAGAATAGCTAACGTTATCTGAAATATTGTTAGAACCATTGGTATTGGAATATGCTGTATTTACTATATCCACAAAGCTACCATTGCCAGAACATTGGTTAATATCGTTCGTTATTAATCCAGCCTGCAAAGCACTTTGAGCATCAGCAATGCCAGCTTCGGCTGCATAAAATGCCTGGGTACTCAACTGACGATCCAATGTGCGTCGTTGTTCGCGACGTACAATCAAGGCAAAACTACTGACTACTAGTGTAATAATCATCATGATAATCAATGATACAGTTATTGATACCAATCCCTGCTGATTCTTTTGTAGCCTTCTCATCATCTTAACGCTCATGCTTATTACCAATATACACCATTAATTAATTCTTTTAAATACCATTGTTGAATAATTTACCGCCGAGCACCACTGACTACCAGCTACCTGACCTCTGCATCGCATATCTTCACCCGTACCCTCTATCAAATCATCATCACCATATATAACAGTCAAATCAACTTTATACAAACCTGTGGGTTGTTGCGCAGAATCATTTAGTTCTGTAATGTTCAGTTTTGTTATCCTCATATTATCTGAAAGCATATCATGCCCATTTGTTGGGAGACTATCTAGGTTGGGAATACCGGTATTGCAGTCGCCTGAATTACTGACACGATCTCGCCACATCGCATGAGCAATGCCAGACCCTTGCTGACTATAAAGTCTATACGTAAATCTATTAGTTCCGATGCAAAAATTTGATATATCGGTATTAGGATCGGTATTCAATGGAGTAATTGTGCCGTTTTCGTACTGAATAGCTTGCGTAATAGATTCTAGCATTCCTTTAGCAGCCGTATGCGTGTTAGATATGATAATACCTTTATAATAAAGCCGGCTAATCTGAATTACCGCTATGCTTACTCCTAAAATAATAAACGAGAATACCGCCGACGCTATTAAGAGTTCAACAATAGTAAAGCCGTTTTGTTTATTTTTCATTCTACAACATACCTATCTGCAACTTCTATTTCTTCTGTGTTGCCCCCGCCAGAACGATCCCACTCCACAACAACTTGATATGTTAATTGCTTTCTATCTCCTATTGATGAGTTGGTGGGATGGATTATGGTTAATCCGGTGGTAATTCTCACTCTGTATCGCTCGCCTTCACCTAAACTACATTGAGTTGGCGAGACTGGTGTTGCTGTGATAGTGGTCGCTGGAGGAGTTCCTCCCGTACTTGTAACCACGCAAAATTGATTGGTATTCCAGCCTGAGGGATTATTTAAACCATTCCAATTAGTACCACTCGCACCTGTTGCATTAATAAAACCATCTGTATTTAATGATGCTAAATTCGGGTTATTCTGAACCCTCCAACGGATGGCTTCTAGTTGACCTTCGGCAATTTTGTTTGCCTCGCTGCGTTCTTTGGCAATCTGCACACCATTTAAGCTACGTGTTGCAATTGAGTACCCGCCACCAACTATCAACATCAGTACCGTTAAGGCAATCATTACTTCTATAATGGTATCGCCCTTGTTGGCTAATTTCTTCATGAGCATCTTTCGTCCCAGGTATCTTCATTTACTATTTGCTTTTCTACGCTCATGGCGTTGCCGTTTGCGCCAAGTATCACTAGTGCATACTGATTGGTGGTTCCGCTCTTTACACACAACAAAATACCTGATGACGGGTTAAGCTCTGTACTAGTAAATATAAAATTATGTGATTCAAACGTGCTATTAGGCACACTAACATTAGAGTCTTGCCCAACAGGGGCAATAGCGACTTGTGTTGCTCCATTTAGCGAACCACCGCCTAAGCTTGACCCAAAAGTCTGTACATAAGCCACACCACCGTATTCAGTGCCATCTGAAACAACCTTCTCGACACTTAGGCCAAAACCATTAGTGTATTCTTGCGTACCGAAGTTTGTGCTGATTTTTGCTTCAGCTTCGCTTAGCGAGCTTGCAACACGCCCCTCATCATTTAGTCGTCTGCCGAAAATTGTATAGACCTTTAGTTTGTCGCATTCTGTATCACAACCAAATTTTACAGCCTGACCAAGAAAAAGACAGCTCGCATTTTGGCCCTGACCAGAAATTTCATTAGTATCAATAACTCCACCACTGCAATTATAGTTAGTGGTGCGTGGATAATACCCGGTGGCTACCTGATTGCTAATATCGGTCATCTGAGCTGTCAACTCGTTCAAAGATTTTTGAAACTGAGTTTTTGGTAGTCTTTGCTGAAACAGTATTAATGCACTAGCCAGCAAGGCAGACATCACTGTTAATACAATAATTGTTTCTAAAATAGTGAACCCGCCCACATTACGACGAAGGTTACGAATCATAGGCAAATTATAGCACAAGCATTAACCTATCAACAAAAATGTTTTAGAGTACCAGTTGACTATTTGCTGGCCAAATAAAAAGACAATTATTGTTGCGGATATAAGTAGTGGACCGAATGGTATTTTTGAGCCAAAAGATAACTTTTTTGTAGCCAAAGAAGGCAAAACAAGCAAAGTGCCAATTACCGAAGCCAAGAATATTGCCAAAAATACATTAACCACAGACCCCACTATCAACCCTAAAGAAAATGCCATCTTTACATCTCCGCCACCAATCCACTTTCCGTCCGAAACCTGGAACAATACCCAAAAAATGGCAAAAAACACCAATCCAGACACAACTGACCAAAATAACCCTAGCCAACTACTGTTTAATATTGCCAATAAGATTACCAAAATGCTAGCCAGGATGGTTAAGGTTAAGACCATTTTATCGGGCAATAATTTCCATTTAACATCATAAACGAGTAATGCCATGAAGATGACTAAACAACCCAGCCAAACTATGAAGGACAGCCAACCAAGTATAGTCAGTGAGTACGGCCAATATACATAAGACAGCCCGAACAACAGTGCGGTAAGTAATTCAACAGCAGGATACTGAACCGATATGGGTTTTTTGCAATATCGGCATTTGCCCATTAGGCTCAGCCAACTAAACACTGGCACTAGATCTTTAGCATGCAATGTATGTTTGCAATTAGGACATATAGAACGCTCACTCACCCAGTTTTTACGCTTTTTGAACCGCCAAACGTAGGCATTAACAAAGCTACCAAAAACTAAACCAAAAACAAATAAGATAAGCGCAATCATCCATACCATAATACACTATCCTCTATTCTTTTTAGGTATTGTGAATCTTAGTGCCAAACTATCGGCCTAGTTTATGCGAAATGACATTAGATTTTATGGCAAAGAAAAAACGGGGTTTCCCCCGTTTTTTTATTAAACGAATACTCTTCTATTAAACATCCTGACAAACATGTGTTTCAGTTCCCGCAGTACCCGATTCAACTGAATACATAATAGCAAACTGTCTTGGTGATGCATCTGTATCTGTTGTATTTGATCCTTCACAACGAGCATTCGAAACAACCACGATTGTTTCAACTCCGGTATCGTTATTACCTGCTGTATCTGTAACACTTGGCGCATTCGCAGTAAAGTCATAATACGATAGATTTGCGCCAATAGCTGCATTGATAGCATCGGAAGTCACAGAGTCTACTCTTCCGTTATTGTTATTCAAAATTTCCTGAACTGAACCACCGACCTTAGAGATATCATTACGTCGACTTGTATTGCGTGAATTTCGTTGTAATGCTGGTACCGCCAAGAAGACAATCAAAATAATTAAACCTGCAATGGCAAGCACAATCAAAACTTCGATTATGGTGAAGCCTTCTTCTCTTTTAGTTTTATATTTTTGTAACATTACTTTGCCCCCTTTATTCGGTTAATCTTTTAAGCTTAATGCTTATGGTTAAGATATTAAGCCTTTGCATATTAAAATGCAAGCACTTTTGCACAAGTTAAACAATATTGGTTTGGTTAACCAAACCATATACTGGCAACAACACCGCGGCGACGATAGTAAACGCAACAATACCTAGTAGAACCATCAAAATAGGCTCAATAATTGTAGAGATAGTCTTAATTTGATTATCTACCTCTTTTTCGTAATAGTCGGCGGTTTTGGCCAGCATATCCTCCAAAGAGCCAGATTCTTCACCAATGTGAATCATGTCTGGCACCAAGCTTAAGAAGTTTGGGTCGCCACGGAGTGCATCAGATAACGACTTGCCACCTTTAATTTTGTCTATGGCCTTTCTGACAGACCGCTCAATATGTATGTTATCTACCGCTCTAGCTACAATTTCAAGCATTTGGATAAGTGGCACGCCACTGGCCACCAATGTTGTGCCAGTGCGCGTAATTCGCGCCATGTAAACCTTCATGAATAACGGACCAAAAACTGGCGCTTTCATCTTTGCTTTATCAATAGCCTCTTTGCCGCCCATGGTTCTTGCCCAACGGGTAGTAAAGAATATCGACAACGCCAAAACAATTAAGACGATATACCAGTATTTGGTTGAGAATCTAGATACCGCTAAAAGTATTCTAGTGATTAACGGTAGGTTAGCTCCCGGTAAGTCGGCGTAGATCTTTTCTACTTGAGGCATAACCGTCATTATCATAAAGCCTACAACTGCAATCATCACTACGATAACAATTGCTGGATAAACCATTGCGCCACGAATTTTACTGATGATTTCGGCATCTTTTTCTTGCTGGTTGGCAATACGCTCTAGCGCTTTATCTAGCGTACCAGATACTTCACCAGCTGCTACTAAGCTAACGAAAACTTCGTTAAATACTTTTGGATACTTGCTAAGTGCTGCAGAAAAGGCGCTACCGGCCTCAATATCAACAATAATCTTGCCGATAATAGCTTGCAATGCCTTGTTTTGAGTTTGGCTAGAAACATTGCGCAGAGATTGAACCAGTGGCAACCCAGCATTGATTAAGGTTGATAGTTGACGAGAAAACAAAACCTTGTCTTTGGTAGTAATTCGGTTAGTTACCCTGTTTAGTAAGCCGTTGCTAGATTCGCTACTTGGCGTGACGTCAACAACCGTCAGGCCTTGTTGTTTAATGAGCCTGGCAGCCGATTGAATGCTATCCGCCTGTACTTCTGAGGTTATTTTTTTGCCTGTAGCTGGGTCTCGCGCTTGGTATTTAAAAGACTGCACCTTATTAGCTCCTCATCAACCTATCTAGTTCATCTAAATCAACAGCATAGTTACGGGCTTCGTCGTAAGTAATTATACCAGCATGAATTAAGCCAACAAGGGTTTTATCCATAGACTGCATGCCAAATTCTGCACCTGTTTGAATAACTGCTTCAAGTTGGTGAGTTTTGCCCTCTCGGATAATATTGCGTACTGCAGGAGTAGCCACCAACACCTCGGCAGCAGCCACGCGACCTCCACCAATAGACGGTATTAAGCGCTGTGAACAGATGGCCATTAGAATATTGGATAGCTGTGCTCTAACCTGGGGCTGTTGGTGTGGCGGAAAGACGTCTATCATACGGTCGATACTCTGAGACGCTGAGTTGGTATGAAGCGTAGCGAATACCAAGTGGCCAGTTTCAGCAATAGTAATTGCTGAGGCAATGGTTTCAAGGTCGCGCATTTCTCCGATAAGCACAACATCAGGGTCTTCACGCAAAGCACTACGTAGTGCAGCAGAAAACGAATATGTATCATAATGAACTTCTCTTTGAACAACCAATGATTTTTTTGACTTATGTGTAAACTCGATTGGATCTTCAATAGTAATAATATGGTCTGCCCGCTCAGAGTTGATTTTATCAAGCAAGGCGGCGAGTGATGTTGATTTCCCCGACCCAGTTGGCCCAGTAACCAACACAAGACCTCTTGGATACTGCGCGAACTTGTTGACTACATTTGGTAAGCCTAGTTGTTCGATAGTCAATATCTCATTCGGTATCAAACGCAAAGCAGCAGCCAGATTGCCTCTTTCGTGGAATGCATTAACACGAAAACGACCTAAGTCGCCGAAGGCAAAGCTAAAATCAAATTCTTTGTCCTTAAGAAGAACTTGCTTTTGATCGTCATCCAACATTGCAAATACTAAACCCTCCACGACCTCTTCAGACATAGGCTGGGTGCTAGGAATGGGCGCAAGGTGACCATCAATACGAAGCATTGGTGGCATTCCTACTTGCAAATGCAAATCTGAAGCCTTCTTCTTGACGACTTCTTCTAGTAGTATTTCGATTCTTGGTTGTGCTTCCATTATTTTATCCCACCTTTTCTTACTTTAGGCACTGTCCTCGGCTGCAACGCGATTAACTTCCTCTATCGTGGTTAGCCCGCTAAGAGCTTTTAGGTAGCCATCTTGGCGCATACTAACCATGCCTTGAGCAATAGCAACTTTTTGAATTTCGCTACTTGTAGCTCGCTTTAGAATAAGTTGTTGTATTTCTGGTGTTACATCAAACACTTCGTACAAACCCATTCTTCCTTTATAACCGCCAGGTGCAGAGGCAGATTCTTTGCCTTTGTATAAAGTATAAGCGTTTTCGGTAACAAGTGGCAAGGTTTTATATCCAATATCTTCAGAAAACTTCTTAACTTCAGATGCATTTTTTGGCAAAAGACTACTCAATGCTTGGTGGATTGCTGTTGTTTCGGCAGTATTTGAAGTATACGGTTCAGCACCATCAGCCAAACGCCTTACCAACCTTTGGCCAATAACAGTACGTACTGTAGAAGCAATTAAGAAAGGCTCGATCCCCATATCTAACAAACGTGGTAAAATACCAGCGGCAGAGTTAGTATGCAGAGTTGAAAATACAAGGTGACCGGTTAAGGCGGCCTGTACAGCCAAAGTTGCTGTCTCTTTGTCTCGAATCTCTCCAACCATCACCACATCTGGATCTTGTCGCAAAATCGAACGTAAACCAGAGGCAAAAGTTAGCCCAACATCAGCATTAACTTGAATTTGATTAATGCCTTGCATTTTGTACTCCACAGGATCTTCAAGCGTAACAATATTGATAGAGTCATTTTTGATCTCCTGGAGCAAAGCATACATTGATGTTGACTTTCCTGACCCTGTTGGTCCTGATGTTAAAACCATACCGTTTGGATGCTCTAAGGCGCGTCTGATTGTGCGTAGCGCCCTACCTTTATACCCCATATCTTCTAATTTTAAGCTTGTTCCGGTTTTGTCTAGTAAACGAATAACCACTTGCTCACCCCACACTACTGGTGAGATAGCGATACGCAAATCAATCTCCCGGCCAGTTACGCTCACCGTAAATTGTCCATCTTGAGGCAGGCGGTGTTCATCAATCTTTAAGCTTGAAAGTATTTTAACTCTAGAAACCAACGGTGGCTCGGTAGCTTTTGGTAACTTCATAACCTCGCGTAGTACGCCATCAATACGGCATCTAATCTGTAATTCCCTCTCTAATGGCTCGATATGAATATCACTGGCGCCATTGTTGGCAGCGTATTCTAAAATTGCAGAAAGAATTTTGCTGATTGGCGAATCTTGAGATATGGTTTTAATTGCTGAGTTTTGCATTAACCCGGGCGCAACATCTTCATCACCTTTAAAGTCCTTAAGGTCGCTTGGCAAATCAATACCTCCACCTGGCACCTGACCAGATGGGTATGCACTAGTAATTTCTGCATTGGTAGCATTTTTGTATTGCTTTAGAACATTATGAATTCCTGTCTCACTTGCAGCAAAAACCTTAACTGGCCTGCCGATCTTGTTAGACAAATAATCTATAGCCTGAACATTATCAGGATCAAGCATACCAACCACTAACCGATGCTGCATTTCACCTAACGGAACCGCCATATAACGTTCTGCTATTTCTTTTGGTAATAACCCCAAGACTTTTGAGCTGATTATGGCCTCAGATAAATTAACATAAGGAATATTACCGACATGAGCAATGGTTTTCGTTAGTACCTCGTCAGGAATACCACCTTCACTTACCAACAAACTAAAAAAAGGTGTGTTCTCTTTTTTAGCCTTTTCTTTAAGTTGATTAACTTTAGATTGCAAGATTAAATTCTGCTCGACAAGAGCATTTTCAACTTTTTCTTGAGTTTCTACCGATAAGACACTCATCTCTTATGTGTCCTCATTTCAGCCATTAAAAAGGCTTCTGGTTATTTTGGTCGCCTATTTGGATTAATTGCGTTGAGTCAATGGAGTCTTTATTAAAGTATCTTTCGTCAACTTTAGGAAATTCTGCGCTGATTGGCTCTACAACTTCAACCTGTGTTTTGCGATCTGCCGGTTTACCAAAAATCATTCCAGATACTATGTAAGAAATAATCCCGGCAATAAACATAATTACTACTATGAGTGCAATATCTTTTTGCTTCATTACTTAACCACCTCTTTGGTAATTGTTAGTCCTTTAGCGCCTTGATAATTAGAAACCGCATCAATATCCACTAGAACCTGAGCTCCGTCTTCGCCAGAAACGGTCATTTTCTTTACTTTAATAGGTCTAATAGATAGCTCTGTTGCTCGTAAGAGCTCCTTGGCACCAGTAAAGCCACCAACATTAGCCGAAACCTTAAATGGTATTTCAACAGGTTTTGATTCGGTAGATTTACCCTGCGCTACTTCATCGTCTTTTCCAGAAATCGAATCAGGCGTAAGACCCTTAATGGCGAGTAGCTTCTTAATGCTTGTTACAAAAGCTGGAAAATCGTACTTACTGGGCAACGCATCGAGAACAATCTTAGCGTTATTGCCATCCTTATCGCCTGCACCATTAGGATTACCGCCTATGATGTTGTCTGGAGCGCCCACAAATGCCGCATACGAAACCTTTAGTTCTTCAACTGCTTTCTGATTCTTTTCGAGTTGATCCACGGCTTTCTCTTTTTTTGAGATAATCTTTGCTTGGTATGCCCTCTGTGACCAAAGAGCTTTGCTTGCAACTAAAGAAAATACTATCAAAAAAGCACCAATTGCCGAAACCGCAACCATTGTTGTATTAGCTTTTGAAATTAATTCGCGCTTACCTTTTTTAGTTGATTCCATAATATTTCCTTATTACTCCGGCTTTGTTTCTACTTTCTTTTCAAATAAATCTGTTGGGGTCTCAGTTACTGATCTGGTAGATATAATACTAGGAACTACAAGTTGTACATTCATTGTGTTATCAAATATTGCTGGATCAAACTTTGCTGTTAGCCCATAGGCAGTTCTACCACCATTATTAGCCTGCACGCCATAGTTACTCATTACTACTTCTGAAAATGCTTTTTTTGATTCTTCGCTACCAACTATCTTATAATCTGTAAACTTAAGAATATCAACGTACCTGTTAACTGTTTCGATGTTTCCTGCTGTACCATTAATTTCTATTGATCCAGCATCGTAATCCACTGTTACATCAGTAATTTTAGCGTCTGAAGGAGTTAGTTGAACAAGATAGTCAGTTAAACGACTGGCAGCAGGCTTATCTTCATGCAGACTAGGTAAGGTCTTTAATTGATTTTGTACTGTTAGCACTTTGTCTAAATCTGGAACTGCCTTGAGTTCTTTGGTTTTAGTTTCAATATTTTGATCAAGGTTAGCCATATGCTGCTTCTGAAAAAAATTAACAATCAAAAATAATAGTATAAAAATAAAGACTGCTAAGGCTGTTACCGATACTACTCCTAGTATCACTGTACGCTTTGTTTTTTGTGTCTTTAGATACTCAAGCTTTACATCTGGTAATAAATTAAACTGAACCATCTTATTCTTGCCTCTCCGCTAATCCCGCTGCGACTGCAAAATATGGTGACAACGCCATTAAATCAGACTCACTTGCCGTACCAACGCTAACATTTCTCCAGGCATTGCCAATCTCAACGTTCAAACCGGTTTTGTTAGCAACATAGGCTGGCATTCCGGGGATTATTGCTCCAGCACCTGCAATAACTATCTTCTCAATGCCTACTTGATATCTGTTCGTGAAAAACTTAATCGATTTATCAATTTCCGCCATTAAGATATCGACTGTTGTTATAACAGCATTGAATACTTGACCTTCAAGCCGGTCTTTACTGAGTCCAAATTTTGAGACAAACTGACGAGCCTGCTCTTCATCAATGTTCAAATTCTGTACTGCTGCTTTAATAATTGAGTTGGAACCTGTAGGAATCGAACGAGTTAATCGTGGTGCTCCATTTGCTACGACAACAATATCGCTACTGTTCTCACCGACATCTACAATCATCTGTGGATTGACAGAGTCCGGGGGTAATAATGATCTCCCTATCGCTAAATTATCAGGCTCCAATGCAATTACATTTAATCCAATGGATTCTAGCAAATCTAGGCGTGATTCTATATATTCGTTCGGCACACTAGTTAGCAATACCTCTACCTTAGATTGATCCTTAGGGGAATCTCCAATTAAAGCCCAGTCTATCTTAGATTCTGCAACAGGTGTTGGAATAATCGAGTCGGCCTGGAATTTAATAGACTTGCTTAGTTCTGCTGGGGAGAGTCTATCAACATCTACCAATGTAGTGAAAACACGTTGAGAATGGATCCCTACAACAACATTTTTACTTACAACCCTGGCTTGCGCCAATAAATCTTTAATAATCTCACCGACTTTTTGTTGATCTGTCTTTGCGTCACTCATGGCAAGCTTTGCGTCTATTGGCACATAGCCAAATCGAACAAGTTGTTTGACTGGCCCGCCCCCTCTTAGTTCAACTAATCTAACTGCTGAGGTGCCGATGTCCAGTCCGAAAAAATCAGAGACGCCGGTTAGTAAACTCATTGCTGATAATTATAGCATAAGCACTATGTAACGGCGCAAGTTTTTTATAATATTGGCGGCAAACCAACCAAGGAATCGTAATCTTTTTGGTTGGCTGTTGGACTATTGGGTAGATTAAGCCCGTATTTTAAGCCCAAATAAAACTCTGTTGGGAAGTTGAAGACCTCGGCGATATTAGAACTGTTGCCTGTTTCATTTGCTCCAACAGCTCCTGATACATCACCTTTTAGGCGATTAAGTTTAACTTTATCAGCCACAAAAGCTCCGTTGACGGTTAGTGTATTATCCTTGCATGCATGTGTAAACTTTACGCAGGTACTTATGCGTCCGCCTTCATTCGGGGGGCTCTCACCAGTCGGAAGGGCTACATACAGTCCATCTAGCCTGGATACATTTGGGGCAATATTGATATGACCCTTTACGATAATGATAATTGGATTGATTTCTTCTGGACTG
>CAZTWB010000019.1:0-16193 GCA_964617035.1 uncultured Candidatus Saccharibacteria bacterium | reverse complement strand
CCTAACCATCACCAGCCAACCAGGAGAAGGCACAACAGTGATAGTGGGGATGGGGTGAGAAATGAAACAGATGGAATTTGTTGATACACATTGTCATGTGCATTTCCCAGATTATGGACTTGATGCTAATGAGGTTGTCGCGACGGCAATTGGTCAGGGTGTGACCAGAATGTTAGCCGTAGGTTGCACATTGCATGATAGTAAGCTGGGTGTAGAATTTGCTTCAAGGCATAAAAGTATATGGGCAAGTGTTGGTGTTCATCCACACGAGGCAAAATTTTATATCGAAAACTCAAAATCACTACAAGAACTAAGGAATTTATCAAGAGAGCAAAAGGTTGTGGCGATAGGTGAAATTGGACTCGACTATTATTATCAACACTCATCAAAAGAAGACCAAAAGTCAATGTTGCGCTACCAAGTAGAGCTTGGGTTAGAGAGTAACTTGCCTTTTATTTTTCATGTTCGTGAAGCATTTAGTGAGTTCTTTGAGATTATTGATGAATATAAAGGGATAAGAGGAGTAATTCATAGTTTTACGGCAGATCCTGAGGTGTTAGAAGAATGTTTGTCTAGGGAGCTATATATCGGCCTTAATGGAATAATGACATTTACAAAAGATAATAAACAGCTAGAATCAGCAAAATTAGTGCCAAAAGAGAAATTATTGCTGGAAACTGACTCTCCTTACTTGACCCCTGTTCCATTTCGTGGTACAATCTGTCAGCCTGTGCATGTTGTGAGTACGGCTCAGTTTTTGGCGAAATTACGCCAAGAAGACCTAAAGAGCCTAGCAGATTATTCTACAAACAACGCCATAGAGCTATTTAAGTTATGATGAACATAGATAATAAGCATGAGTTGCAGCCAAATTTAGGCGAGAAGATTCCTGGGCCAATGATGGAACGGATTGCTCAAGTTCAAAGAGCAATGAGCCGTATTGAGAATACTCTTTCGCCACTTGAAGAAGCTTACTCGCAAAAGGAGGCACTGAATCTTCAACCAGAACAAGCACCCAAGGTAGATAGTTCTTATGTTAAACCTGTAAGCATACTTGATAAACAGTCAAATGTTTCCGAAGCGTCAGTAAGTGAAAATGGAGTAGCCGATGAAGATAGGGCGCGTAGGCTAGTTGATGAAGCGTTAAGAGGGTTTGCCGATGCCGCTTAGAAATTTAGTAAATACCATTTCAAATGCTATCTCTACCAACAAACAGCCTGTTCGTGAAGCGAAACTTTATAGAGACCTAATGCGTCATGAGGCAAGCATTGGTGGAACAGTCTTCGGGTCAGTACCAGAAGGTCGTAGGCGAGAATTCTTTTGTTTAGATGAGCATACTTGGGTTTGGCATGAGGAGTGGACCGATAAAAACGGTAGCCGTAACGTCATGACTACCAGATATGATATTCGGCCGACAGGTGTACTGAAATCACAAAATGGAAATCATTATCAGCCAGTAGGTGATCAAGAATCCTTGCGTTTGTTGAGAGCCGCACGATTGTACTACCAAAAGATTCGAGAAGAAATTTACACTTTCGCATAGAAAATTACGGTATATTAAAGAAGTGACTGTTTATTTAGATTACGCATCCACTACTCCAGTTGATGAGCGAGTAGTAAAGGTGATGCAACCATACCTAACCAATAAGTATTATAATCCTTCGGCACAATATTTAGCCGCAAAGGATGTTAGGCGTGACATTAATCAAGCTCGTGAAGACGTTGCTAAAGTTATCGGCTCCAAACAGAGTGAGATAGTTTTCACTGCAGGAGCAACAGAAGCGAATAATTTGGCTATCAGTGGTGTGATGGAGTGCTTTCCGGGCAAAAACTTGGTAGTAAGTTCTATAGAACACGATTCTGTTATTGAGCCAGCTAAAAAGTATAAACATAGTCTGGTAAAGGTTGATGAGTTTGGTATTGTTGACCTAGAATCGCTAAGGTTAGCCATTACTGATGATACGGTTCTGGTTAGCATAATGCAGGCTAATAATGAGATAGGGGTTGTTCAACCTATAAAATTGATAGCCGAAATAATAGCGGAAATTAAGGATAGGCGCCGTAAAAACAACAATGATCTGCCTCTTTATTTACATACTGATTCTGCGCAAGCAACAAATTATCTAGATATCCATGTTAGCAGATTGAGTATTGACCTGATGAGCGTTAATGGAGGAAAGATTTATGGCCCTAAACAGACTGGTTTTTTGTTTGTCAAGACGGGAGTTAAAATAGCCGGTCAAATACAGGGGGGTGGCCAAGAAAGAGGTTTGAGGAGTGGTACAGAAAATGTAGCAGGAATAGTTGGCTTAGCTACGGCACTAAAAATTACTACTGAGATGCGTAGCCAGGAATCTCGCAGAATGGGCGAACTACAACATTATTTTTATAGAAAGTTAGATGAAATTCTACCAAATTTACACGTTAATGGCAGTAAAAAATTACGACTTCCAAATAATATTCATGTCACTATTCCGGGCATTGACAACGAGCGTGCAATGATGGAGCTCGATGAGCGTGGGGTTATGTGCGCGGTTGGATCAGCCTGTAGTGCAAGTAACGACGAACCATCACATGTATTAAAGGCGATTGGCTTAACTGATGCCTTAGCGCGAAGCAGTTTGCGGTTTACTATGGGCCGTACAACAACAAAAAATGATATAGATTTTGCTATATCAGCACTGAAAGATAGTTGCCAACAAGCATAACAACCATTATTATATAGATATACATAAACAGGCGGATTGATACAGGGTGGAACTTTGGCAGTTGTTACTAATTATCGGAACTTTACTTGCAACCATGGTTGCCTTTGTTTGGATCGCTATAAAGCTGAGTTCAGTTAACCAGTCCAATACAGGAACGCATCGTACTAACGCTACCGAAGCTGTAAATTTGGCCGTAAACCAAGCCTTTACAGATGATTTTCGTGAAGAATTACGACAGCGTGCTCGACAACAGTTTGAAAAGTTGATACACGAAAATGCTATGTTTTTGCAACAAGATATCAGAATGAGTGCTTCGCAACTGGAAGATTTTATGAAGCGTGAGATATTCGCGACTCTCCAGCAAGAATTAGCCAAACACCATGAAGCAGTTACGCAAACTAGGCAAATGCTATCTGATTCGGTTGCAAAAAGTCAGGCAGAATTGAACAGCCAAATAAATGCCGAAAAGGAAAGGCGAATCAAAGAATTAGATACTCAGATATCTGAAATTGTTAAAAAATATGTTGTAACTGCTGTTGGCGATATAATGACCACTGAACAACAAGTGGCATTAATTGTGGATGGCTTAAATGCCCAAAAAGCAAATATTATGGAGGACATTCGGCGTGTCTAATGACCAGCCTCCAAAACTATTAGTATTGCCAAGTTTTATTGTGTCAAAATCAGAAGTTCATCGATTGTTATCCGAGCTACTTCAGATAGAGGACTTTTTATATAAAGCAAACAATCGACAGCCAGGCAGTAAATTGACTTTGCCTAAAACTACCGATGATTTAGATAAGTTTGCCGAAGCGAATAAAAGAAATGTCTTAAATCATGGACAAAGGATTGAGATGGCTCGATTTTTACGAGCAGTTTATAAATACGCTCCTGAGATAGGTGTGATTTTGCCATCTGGCACAAACTCGAAAGTATTGGATGGTATTACAAAATGGTTTAGGCAAAATATACATGCTCAGACTTTACTGGTAAGGTCAACGCAAAATAGACTCTCTGGAGGAGCAATTATCAGAATAAAACATAAAAGCTACGATTTTAGCCTGAATAATAGATTTACCTCAAATGATAATTTGTTGATTCGAGAATTATCTAATCGCCCAAAACAAACCCAGGAATTAGGCTCAAAGCGAACTATTTATAGATGACGCTACCTCTGTTATAATATAATTCGTGAACAAGAACAACATTACCGTATATGTTGGCTTGAGCGGTGGAGTAGACTCGAGCGTATCGGCTATGCTTTTGAAAGAGCAGGGCTTTAATGTCGTTGGTGTATATATGAAAAATTGGACAAAAAATCTACCAGGCTTTGAATGTCCATGGAAGGAAGATTTTCAAGACGCCAAGCGAATCGCAGTGCAACTTGGTATAGATTTCAAGGTATTCGACTTCGAGTCTCAGTATAAACAAAAGGTTGTCGATTATATGATAGCGGAATACCAGGCTGGCAGGACGCCAAACCCAGACATTATGTGCAACCAAGAGGTTAAGTTTAAGCTTTTCCTAGAAACTGCGCTAGCTGATGGTGCGGACATGATTGCAACCGGGCACTACGCAAAAACTGAAAATGGCAATTTGATAATCGCAAAAGATGATAATAAAGACCAGACATATTTTCTATACAGAGTTAACGCCGACGCATTACAAAAAACCATCTTTCCATTAGGTGACCTTACAAAAAATGAAGTTAGGCAATTGGCCAAGAATCATAAATTAGTAACCGCTAAAAAAAAGGAAAGTATGGGTATTTGTTTTGTTGGTAAAGTTGGCATTAAGGAATTTCTCGGTCAGTATGTAAAATCTGAGAGAGGTAATATAATCAATGAGGAAGGTAAGATTGTTGGTGAACATGATGGGGCGATTTATTACACCATAGGCCAGAGGCATGGATTAGATATCGGAGGTGGGCTACCCTATTATGTTGTTGGTAAAGATATGAACAAGAATGAGGTTTATGTTACTACCGACTTAAACGATCGACGTCTATGGAAAGATAAGCTAAAGTTAACGAATATTCACTGGATTAACGGTATACCAAACAAGCTTAATGTATTGATCCGCACTCGTCATCGCGCACCACTAGTCGCTGGATTGATAGGTTATGATAGTTCGAATAATTCAATTTCGGTAGCCTTAAATAATGAAGTTCGTGCTGTAACGCCTGGACAGTCAGCTGTAATTTATCAGGATGGCATCGTTCTGGGTGGCGGAATAATATATTAATGCTAATGTAGTATTTATTTTGAAAGTAGTATATCATAGACCCATTAAGTAAATATTTCTGGAGGGAAAATGGGTATTATAGATTCAATCAAAGGCTTATTCGGTGGGGCAAAAAATACAGCTGATACGGTTGTTGGTCAAGCACAAGACGTAGCGGGTGATGCTATTGATAGCGGAAAGAACATAGCAAACAATGCTGGTGATGTAGCAAAAGATGTTGCGGGTGGAGTTGTTGATACAGCAAAGAATGTTGGCTCTACTACGGCAGGAGTTGTTGGCGATGTCGCAGGCACAACTGGAGATGTTGCTGGTAAGGTAGCTGGTGGTGTTGGCGATGTTGCTAACACAGTTGGTTATGTAGCGGGCAGTGTGGCTAGTGGGGCTGGTGATGTAGCAAAAGATGTTGTCTCAGGTGCGGGTCAGGCAGTTAGTGGTGTTGCTGATGGTGCTCAGAATATTGCCGAAAATATCCAAGAAAAACTGAAGTAGATAACCTCTGTTTACTGGTATAATAGGCAGGTTATGAATGCACAACAAATCCGAAAAGCTTATTTAGACTTCTTTAAAAATCGTGAACATGCGCAGATTCCCAGGGCGCTACTAGTTCCGTACAATGACCCAACAACACTGTTTACTGGTAGTGGAATGCAACCGCTAATACCGTATCTGTTAGGAGAATCTCACCAGAGTGGATCGAGGTTAGTTAATAGTCAGACTTGTCTGCGCGCTCAAGACATTGATGATGTTGGCGATAATCGCCATACCACCTTTTTTGAAATGCTTGGCAACTGGAGTTTGGGCGACTACTTCAAAGAGCAACAAATTCGTTGGTTCTTTGAGTATTTGGTTGACGTTGTTGGTTTGGATCCCACGAAGATATATGTAACTTGCTTTATTGGCAGTGAAAAAGATGGAATCCCAAGAGACGACGAAGCAGCAAAGATCTGGCAGGAGCTTTTTCAGAGCAAAGGCGTAGAGGCCCAAATTGTTGCAATTGGCAGTCAGGCGGATGGCAACAAGCGTGGCATTAAACCGGGCGAGCGCATCTTTTTCTACGATGATGGAGAAAACTGGTGGAGTCGTGGTGGCGGTTTGGCGAAGACGCCGATTGGCGACCCTTGCGGTCCGGACAGTGAAGTGTTTTATGATTTTGGTGAGCAAAATCATGCAGACGGTTATGGATTGGCGCATCCTGCTAGTGATTCTGGCCGGTTTATGGAGATAGGCAATCAAGTGTTTATGCAATATCGTCGTACTGAAGCTGGGTTTGAACCACTTGCCAAGCCAAATGTAGACTTTGGTGGTGGGTTAGAGCGTATCGGAGCTGCGGCTATTGATAGTCCAGATGTTTTTAAGATAAGCATAATGTGGCCAATCATCGAAAAGTTACAAGAAATTAGTGGCAAGACATACGAGAGTCATACTGCAAGTATGCGCGTGATTGCCGATCATTTGCGCGCGGCAACGTTCTTGGCGGTTGATGGTGTAAAGCCTAGCAACAAGGAGCAGGGGTATGTGATGCGACGCTTGGTGCGTCGGGCGGTGCGATTTGCCTTTGAACTAGGTATTGAGCAGAACTTTTTGCAAGAAGTTGTGCCAGTTATCACGGGCTTATATCACGATGACTATCCAGAAGTGGCCAAGAAACGACAAGAAGTTGTTGATGTGTTAGTACGTGAGGAAAAGGCCTTTCGCCAAACTTTGCGCAAGGGCATTCGAGAATTTAGCAAGCTGACTGAAGGTGGATTGACCGGCAAAGAAATATTTACCCTATATGACACCTACGGCTTCCCGGTAGAGCTGAGCGTGGAAGAAGCGTTCAAGCAAGATGTTCGTGTTTCGGATAATTGGCGAGAAGAGTTTGATAAGCTAATGAAAGAACAACGTGAACGTTCTCAGACTGCGGCAAAAGGGACTTTCAAGGGTGGCTTGGGTGGCCAGACTTTACAACACAAGAAATACCACACCGCTACGCACCTGATGTATCAAGCACTGCGAGATGTGCTCGGTGAACATGTTATTCAGAGGGGTAGCAACATCACCGAGGAGCGCCTGCGGTTTGACTTTAGTCACTCAGAAAAAGTAACCAGAGAACAGTTGGATGTCGTGGAGCAAATTGTTAATGACCAGATAGCCAAAGATTTGAAAGTATCGTGGGCTGAGTATCCAACAGCCGAAGCGACGGGTAAGCTGGGAGCTTTGGGACAGTTTGGTGACCGTTACGGCGATACAGTGAAAGTCTACAAGATGATTGCCGACGGCGCAGAAAAGCCATTTAGTTTTGAGATTTGTGGTGGTCCGCATGTCGACCACACCTTGCAATTGTTCGAAGGAAACAAACGATTTAAGATTACTAAGGAAGAATCTTCATCGGCTGGTGTACGTCGTGTCAAAGCTGTGCTACAGTAATCACCATCCTTTAGCCGTAACTTTAAGATGATACTTGAAAAAATGAACATTCGTTTAATTATAGTCGTAATAGAGTGTGTAATGAGCAAAGGATGTAATATAATATAAGTATTAGGTTAGAACACAATGCATTTAGGTACTATTTATGTCAGTAAAAATAATAGCTCATGTGAGATAGTTGTTTTTCCTGAAACAGCAGATACCATAGAGCGTACAACAGAAGCTATCAGGGAGGCGGGTTTTTTAGTGGAAGCAGAAGCTCCATATATTGGCAATATTGCAATACATTTTAGCGAAGACAAAACCCTTCAGGATCTACAGGGTATAATTACCGGAGAAATTATCTCTTAAGGGAAAAGTTGTTTTAGAGTACGACAGGACAGTGTTATACTGGTAATACTTATGCTTGATAAGTTCAAGAAGATAAAGGTCCCCAAAATACCAAAGTCTAATAAAAGCGTACCAAAACGTAAACCAGGACGTTATGTTGTTGGGCTTGATATAGGTACAGAGTATGTAAAGGCTCTGATAGCTAAGGTAGAAAACAATCAAGCTGAGATAATTGGTATGGGAAGAGCACACCAACAACTCGGTGATATGCAAGCTGGAGCAATTGCAGATATATCTGCTGTTGTTGCTAATTGCGATACGGCACTTGCTCAAGCAGAACAGCAGGCAGGGCTAAGTGCTAGGACTGTTGTTATTGGTATCGCAGGCGAACTAGTAAAGGGGACAACCACGACTGTCAGATATAGACGAAATCAGTCGAGTAGGGAGCTAACAATAGACGAGGTTGAACGAATAATCAAAAAAGTTCAAGAACGTGCTGAGCAAAAAGCACGCGATAGTTTGGCCTGGGAGTTGGGTGGCAAGCAAGTGGATATTCGTTTGGTCAATAGCGCTTTGGTGAGTATAGAAATTGATGGCTATAAAGTAACTAATCCTGTCGGCTTTCAAGGTAGGGATGTTGTAGTTCAGCTATATACCGCATTTGCTCCATTAGTGCATATTGGTGCACTTGAACGTACGGCGCAAGAATTAGATCTTGATCTGCTAGCGGTTGCTGCTGAACCTTTTGCAGTTGCTAGGTCGGTGATTGGTGATGACACTGGATCTAATAAAAGTGCCATTTTGATGGATGTGGGCGGTGGCACAACAGACATTGCTGTAATAAACGACGGAGGAGTTCAAGGAACAAAGATGTTTGGAATAGGCGGTCGAGCCTTTACGAGGTCTGTCGAGCGTGAACTTGGCGTAGAGTTTGAAGAGGCTGAGGCGCTAAAAACAGGCCTCACAACACACCAAACCTCAGGAGATAAAGCCAAAGAAGTTCAAAAAGCACTTATAAAAACACTTGGAGTCTGGACTCACGGAGTTGAGCTGGCGCTAAGTGAATTTGATAACATAGATAACCTGCCTCAACGTGTATTGCTTTGTGGCGGTGGTTCATCTTTATCATTGATTCCAGCACAGCTCAGCAAAACCAAGTGGTATAAAGACCTGCCTTTCACTAAACAGCCAATTATTCAGCATATTAATCCTGATCAGGTAGTTGGCATTACAGATAGTACCGGCAAGGTCAATGACCACACCTATATTACGGCATTGGGTTTAGTAAGAGTTGGCATTGACTCACTTCAACAAGGCAATAATGACCAAGACTCAATTAAGGCAAGAATTGATAGGATGCTTAAGGTATAATAATTGACGATGAGTTCTGCTAATCAAAAAGACACAATTTATATTGACGTAGACGAAGAGATAACTTCTATTGTTGACAAGGTTGCCAATAGTGAATCAAAAATCGTGGCTCTAGTTTTACCAAAACGGGCTGTTGTATTGCAGAGTATAGTAAACATGAAGTTACTAAAAAGAGCCTCAGACGATGCTGGCAAGCGAATTGTTTTGATTACTTCGGAACAAAGTGTAGTGCCATTAGCTGGGGCAGTTGGTGTTTATGTTGCAAAGAACTTGCAATCTAAGCCAGAAATCCCTCCAGCACCAGAAGGGCCAACTAGTGACGATGAACTGCTTGAATCAGAAGATGTTGAGCCAGAAGTCATCGATCAATCAAAGACGGTTGGTGAGTTATCAGGTGACGAGGAAGCCGTTTTTGAGTCTGAATCTCCACTAGAGTCGTCTGAGTCAAAAAAATCTAAAAACAAGTCAAATACTCCAAAAAAATCTAAAAAAGACAAGAAAAACAAAGTACCAAATTTTGACTCATTTAGAAAAAAGGTGATAATTGGTGCATTAGTTGTTTGTGGATTGTTAGCCTTAGCATATTTTGCATTCTTTATTGCCCCCAAGGCTACCCTAACTATTGTTACCGAAACATCAACAACAAATAGTTCTATAGATTTTACAGCCTCACCTTCGGCTCAAGCTAGCGACATAGATAAAGCAATTTTATCCGCAAAAGAAGTAGAAGAGTCCAAAAATGATACACAAAAGGCGCCGGCAACCGGCCAAAAAGATCTAGGCGCAAAGGCAACGGGCAGTGTTGCTTTATCGATACCTTGCGGTTCAGTTTCTGGTTTACCTCCAGCTATTCCAGCCGGTACTGGCGTAAGTACGGGTAGCTTAACCTATATCACAAACAGCTCAACATCTCTAACCACACCTAGTTTTAGTGGAGGCTGTAAGTTTATTTCTACGGTAGCAGTGACTGCTCAAGCAAATGGTGAGCAATATAATATTGATAGCGGAAAGACATTTACGGTTGCAGGATTCTCCTCTGTTACTGGATCAAATTCATCAGCCTTTACTGGAGGGTCATCAAAAGTAGCCAAAGTTGTTAGTCAACAGGATGTTGATTCTGCCAAACAGAAATTAACGGATAGTTCTCAAGAAGTCAAAGAAAACCTAAAAAAACAACTCGAGTCATCTGGCTACTATGCATTGGTAGATACCTTTACCACGAAGTCTGATAAGGTTACTGTGAGTCCTGAGGTTGGCCAAGAAGCGTCAGAAGTGACGGTAACAGCCGAAAGAACTTATACGATGCTCGGAGTGAAAAATGATGACCTAAAGGCGCTTGTAGAGCATAGTGTTCAAGATGAACTAAATAGCAAAAGTATGCAGATTCAAGAAGATGGAGTTGACCAAGCTGTGTTTAGAGTTGGGACTCGCCAAAGCAACGGCGACATGACAGTTACTATGCAAACGCAGGTAGTTATGGGACCAAAAATAAATGAGGAACAAGTCAAGAAGGACATTGCCGGTAAAAAACGAGGTGATGCACAAGATGTAGTAAAACAGATTGATGGCGTTAAGGATGCCAGAGTAGAGTTTAGTCCATTTTGGGTTAACGTTGTTCCAAAAGATACTAATAAGATTACCATCAAGTATGAAGAGGCAAACAATTAGTGAGTACAACAATTCTGGCGTTGGATATCGGTGAGCGCAAAATTGGTATCGCACGGGCAAATAACATAGCAAAGATTCCAGAGCCGTTAACTACGCTAATAAATGACGAAACCTTTCCAGAGAAGCTTGAGGATATAATTAGCAAGGAGAACGCCGGTTTGATAGTCGTTGGGCTTCCAAGGGGACTAGAAGGACAAGAAACTCAACAGACAAAGTATGTTAAGGATTTTATGGACGGGATTGACGTAGCTATTCCATTTAGATTTCAAGATGAGGCTCTAACTTCAGTTAAGGCAGAAGAAAGATTGTCGAAAAATAGTAAAAATTATTCGAAGTATGATATTGATTCAAATGCCGCATCGATAATACTTGAAGATTATTTGTTGGAGAACTAGATTAATGTATAAAAAATCACATCGATATCGTTGGTTAAGGATAATAGTTATCATTGCTGTCGCAGGAGTTATATTATTGGTAGGTGGTATTATTATTGCTCGAAAATACTACGATACAAACCTTAAGCCCGTTAGCTCTCAACAATCCTTAGTTGAAGTTACTATTGAAGAAGGATCAACGCTACCAGAGATCAGTAAGCTTCTTAAAGATCGCAAACTTATCAGAAATAGACAAGTTTTTGAGCAGTACGTCAGAAATAATGGTGCTGATGAAGCAATTAAGGCTGGCACTTATGAGATCAGTCCAAGTTATGGAGTTCCAGAAATTGTTTCAATACTGACTAAAGGTAAAATAGTAAGTAAATTAGTTACTATTTTACCTGGTGCGAGAATTGACCAAGTCAAGACAATGTTAATCAGTGCTGGATTTTCAAAAGATGATGCAGAATCGGCCTTAAATCCTTCGAATTATACCGATCATCCTGCATTGGTGGATAAACCCCAAAACTCGAGCCTAGAGGGTTACTTGTATCCAGAATCTTTTGAAAGAACTTCTAACACATCAGCGAATCAAATAATTAACGCTTCGTTAGATGAAATGCAAAAGAGGTTAACTCCAGAATTGAGACAGGCATTTAATCAACAGGGTTTGACTACTCACCAAGCAGTTATTTTAGCTTCGATAGTTGAAAGAGAGGTTTCAAAACCAGAGGATAGAGCACAGGTGGCGCAGGTTTTTCTTAAGAGAATAAGGATGGGTATGAAATTGCAGTCTGATGCTACGGCTAGCTATGGGGCGGTGCTGAACGGCGAAGATATTAATAATATGACTAGCTCGCAAATACTAAATTACAACTCCGCATATAACACATATCTGAATTCCGGATTACCTCCTGGTCCAATTAGCAATGTGTCTGAGGCATCATTAAAGGCGGTCGCCAATCCCGCGCAGACTGATTGGTTGTATTTTGTATCGGGCGACGATAAGGTGACTTACTTTTCAAAAACATTAGAAGAGCACGAGGCACTAGTTCAACAACACTGCAAAGTAAACTGTGGAAACTAGCCAATAATTGATCAATATCTAGAAGATGTTTGTAAATTTCGTTATTTGTACTAATAATACTAAAAGCTTTTTAATGTTTGTGATACGGTAACTGCTACACTAAACATAACTATTTTACATAGTAAAGTGTCCACTATGTAGTTGTAAGCGCAAAGGTTTGAATTACTAGCACAAAGTATGATAAAATGGTACACGATAATGCTTGTAATTGTTATACAACAAGAACAATCATCATCCATTCAACAGGATAATTATCAATAACTTGAGTGGTCGAACTCTCAAGAATCGTTACAAATCAACCTGTTGTATGTTTAGGCCATAGCCTAAGGAGTAAGTATTAGTACGCAATCTCAAACTATTGAACGCGACTCAAACTCACGTATAAATGGTTTGCAACCAGATATCAAGAATCAAAAGCTATACAAGCGATTGATGAACAAAAAAAACAAGCGTAAGACCATAGGATTCTCTTTATTATTTGCTAATGTTTTATTAATTGCTTTGGTATCGTTTTTTGTTCTCCAAAAACCTTCTGCCTCTGGGACTACTATCTCTAACGCGATATTGACCACTAAATCAGACGCTGTCGCCAACCCTCTAGACACATTATCTTCAGCAGATATTGCACTAAGTGTTGCGCGCGTGACCGATTTGCCTGAGCAAACTGCAGTGGCCAACTTAGCGGATAGTATGAATGACCAGCTTACAGTAACACCGGCGAATGATATTGTGGTTGCCCAGCCACAAATCATCGCAAGTGGACTTAAATCTAGGGCAGATATTCATGAATATACTGTACAGCAAGGTGACACGGTAGCTAGTATTGCTCAAAAATTTGGCATAACTTCTGACACAATAAAATGGACAAATAATCTTACGGGTGACAATGTTCAGGCGGGCACAAAACTTACTATTTCGCCAGTCAATGGCCTGGTTTACACCATTCAGTCAGGGGATACCATAGATGGGTTAGTAAGTAAATTTAGGGTAGATAAGGCAAAATTTGTTGCGTTTAACGACCTAGAGTCAGGTAGTTTGCCTGGCGCCGGAGAAAAAGTAGTTTTACCAGATGGCAAACCGGCTCCGGTATTAGCTCGAGGTGGCGGTCAATCCACATCAGCATTTGGTAGAGCGTCTGGATTTACTGCTGTTTATGGTGCCGCAAACGGATATGATTTTGGGTATTGTACTTGGCACGCCGCTAATCGTCGAGCACAAGCTGGGCACCCCCTTCCTACTAATCTAGGGCATGCACGTACGTGGTATTCTAGAGCGCAAGGTGCAGGCATGGCAGTGAGCAATACTCCACAAGCTGGTGCTGTTTTATGGCATGCTAACCTAGGTGGATTAGGGCATGTTGCTTATGTAGAGGCGGTGAATGGTGATGGCTCTATGTTGGTTTCTGATATGAACTATCCGACTTGGGGTAGAGTTACCTATCGGACGGTTCCACCCAGTGAATTTGGAAATTACCGGTTTATATACTAGAAATAGCGTGAAGTTATTGTATAATTAGTATTCTATTATGTTTGTAGATAAGGTAACAGTATTGGTCAAGGCGGGTGATGGCGGTAATGGTGTGGTTAGTTTTCGTCATGAAAAGTACGTTGACAAAGGTGGTCCTGATGGTGGAGATGGAGGAAATGGTGGTAGCGTAGTGGTGGTAGGGAGTAAAAATCAAGACACCCTAGCCACTTATCGTTTCAAAAAAAAGATTACTGCAGAACATGGTCTTCCTGGGTCTGAGCGAAAAAAACATGGTAAGAGTGGACGAGATTTGGTAGTTCAACTACCTGTTGGAACCGTAATTACAAAAAACGACGGAACAATACTAGCAGATTTGGTTGATGAAGTGCAGAGGGTAATAATCGCTAAAGGTGGCAAGGGTGGTTTTGGTAATGCTCATTTTGTTTCATCAGTTCGGCAAGTTCCTAGAGTTGCAGAAAAGGGCGAACCAGGCGAAGAGCTAGAGTTGACCTTTGAACTTAAATTAATTGCTGATGTTGGCCTTGTTGGATTACCAAATGCTGGAAAATCGACTTTATTATCACGAATAAGCCATGCCAAGCCAGAGATAGCAAATTATCCGTTCACGACTCTAACACCGAATCTTGGGGTGGTAGACGTAGATGGCGAGTCAAGTTTCTTAGTAGCAGACATACCTGGATTGATAGAGGGCGCTAGTAATGGCAAGGGTTTGGGTGACGAGTTTTTGCGTCACATCGAAAGAACTAGCGTTATTTTACATTTAGTGGATGCTTACGGTGCTGATATTACAAAAAATTATCAGACTATTCAAAATGAACTAAAGAATTATGGACACAACTTAAGTAGTAAGCCACAGATTGTTCTTATCACCAAGGTTGATGGGCTGGACGAGGATATCATAAAGGATATTCACGGACAATTAAAAAAGATAGCGCCACCAGGAACTAAAATAATGACAATATCATCATTAAGTGGAGTCGGATTAGTAGAGATGCTTAGACAAGTATTAAGACTTGTAAAAAAAGAAAAACTGCGTATAGACAAACAAAAAGAATCTACTCTGCCTATCCTAACATTCGAAGAGCCAGCAGATAGGTGGCATATTCGAAAACAAAAAAATGAATATGTTGTAACTGGGAAAAAAATTGAGAGTTTTGCAAAACGAACAGATTTTTCTGACTACCATGGAGTACAGCGTTTGAGGGATATATTAAAAAAGATGGGAATTATAAACGCACTAGTTAAGCAAGGCATTGACCCAGGACAACAGATAATAATTGGCGATCCAGAAATAGGTAAAGTTGATTACTAATTGCTAGTGATAGATATGAATTTTAGAATATATCTTATGTTTAATAGATAATCCGTATTCTGCGATTACCACCCCAACTAGTATCAGAACACCACCTAGCATAGCGATAATAGAAAGAGGTTCTTTTAAAAATATTATTGAAATAAGAAGAGTTATAAATACCCCACAATAGTAAAGAATGCCGTTTACGGCTGATCCAGTCTTTTCATAACTAGCAACGTTAAGAACTCTACTTATAGCAGTCACAAAGATTCCAGAATAGACGATCGGTATTATGATGGAGGGGCTAGAAGTAATATTGATCGATAACTTAAGTTGATTTGTGGATATGCCCCAAATAAAAGATAGAATTGCCACAACAATTGTTTGGATGAATATGATGGCAGTTATAGGAAGTTTTTTGCGCTCTTCGTTGGCTTTTCGGGCAAAAATTACTGATAGCGGGTAAGCAATTACAATTAATAAAATAAAGAATGTGGCAAACGGGTAAAACTCAAGCGAGGTGTTTTCTGTCTTTATTAATGGTCCAGCAATTATTATTAGCGCCCCAAGCAGTGCTATGCTAAATCCCGCAATCTTTCTAATATCAACCTTATCCTTAGTCATTTTTAACGAAAACAGTACTAGTATAATTGGACTTAGAATTGTTAATAATGCTACGTAATTTGCGGTGCTATGATCCAGGGCTATTACTAGGCAAGCTGAAGATACGAATATGGCAATGCCCGATAAAACTGAGTATCGAAGGTTGTTTTTATTTAGTTTATGAATATTTTTGAAAAAATATGGCAACGTTACTAACGCGCCAAAACTGTACCTCAGGGCATTAATTGTTGCTGGATTGGTTGATTCGGTGGCGTATTTCATTAGTGGTATATTCAGAGATCCTAGTAACATTGCCAAAAATCCATACCAAAAATACTTTTTGTTTGTTTTTGCCATAAGCTATATAAATCATATAACGTTATGGTAATTTTTGCGAGTCATATCATCAGCATCAGATATAAAAAGTGGTACACTATTCGGTATGCAGGAGACATTCTTTTTCTATGACTTAGAGACTAGTGGTATAAATCCTAGGGAACAACGTATTATGCAATTTGCTGGCCAGCGTACAGATTTATCAATGAATCCAATCGGCGATTCGTTTAATATCCTAATAAAGTTAACAGAAGATGTCTTGCCAGATCCAGATGCAATTT
>CAZTWB010000018.1:0-16956 GCA_964617035.1 uncultured Candidatus Saccharibacteria bacterium | reverse complement strand
GCCCCTCCTGGCCCTCCAATTCATGAAGCCACCAAAGTGTGGCTTTTTGAATTGGCATAGTAAGGACTAGAACCCGAGACGCTCGTGGGATGGAGAGGTGAGAATAGCTGGTGGCAATTCGCAAGGAAATCTTCCGATGGAAACTGTTTTCAAACGAGAAACTTCGGGCTCGCCGGAGGTGAGTCGAATCTCTTCTGATACTCCAATTCGACTAATCTATCCTAAAAACTCAATGATCTTTACTGCGAATAATATAGCTAGTGCTTAAATTTCATCATTAAATAAATACTGCTTGCGTATTGCTTGTGATTTATTGCAAAGCAGATGTTAAACGAGCAATGCTATCTAAGAACTTATCGAATAATTTTCTTCTATCCCATTCATTAATATCAACTCGTTTAGAGTTATTGATATTCTGCTTCTGCACTTTAGCTAAATCGCTTACCACCTTTTTATCATAAGCCACGACAACACATTCTTGATTTAACTCAAACGACCTAATATCCATATTGCTCGAGCCTATCACTACTATATCATCATCTATTGTCATGTGTTTTGAATGCAATAACTTTGGATACTTATATAAGTATATTTTCACACCTGCTTTCATTAACTGGTCGTAAAATGACCTCTGGGCATGTCCAACCATCCATTGATCCATTGCCATAGAGTTAATTATCTTTACATCAACACCTCTCAAAGACGCAGAGGTTACCGCCTCTAGCATAGCCTCATTTGGTACAAAATATGGATTTGTTATTATAACCTTGCTTTGCGCTTTATACATCAATGACGCAAACAATCTTGAGTTATTTGAGTTGTCAAACCCTGACCCACTTGGTACTAACTGAGCAACTACATCTCCTGCGCTTTTGGGCATTTTTCTAAACTTAGGGCTAATAATTTTCTGCAGTCGTTCTCCGCTTTCAAAATACCAATCACATGCAAATACCGCCGAGCATTGTCTAACTATTGGCCCACTTAACTTAACAACCAGTTCATCGTAATATATATCGTCCTTTCTATGGTATGTCCTGTCTATCATATTAAGTGAACCAATGTAGGCATATTTATCATCTATAACTACAATCTTGCGGTGATTTCTAAGGTCGGGTCGATTGTACTGGCTTGGCCTAAACTTAATTGGCAACATCACGTGCCATTCAACACCAATTTCTGTTAGGAACTTTTTCATTTCTTTGCGTCTTGGATATGCCCTGTACCCCATACCGTCAAATAATAACCGAACCTTTACTCCTCGTTCCACCGCCTCTTTCATGGCATCAAAAAGAGGTTTTGTGGTCTTGTCTAGTGCAACAATAAAATACTCTATATGTACGAATTCTTTAGCCTTTTTAACCTCATCAATAAGATCCTTGATCGAATCGTTATACTCTGACTGTATCTTAACAGAGTTGCCACCACTAGCCGGAAATTTAGCGAGAGATCTATTTAAGGATATCAATGACTTTGCTCGAGCCTTTTGTTGTTCGGGTAAACTCCCTGTATCATCCTTCATGCTATCTGTTATGTTAGATATAAGCTTGTCGGCAGTCTTCTGCATATTTCTTCGGTTTTTTGATAACCTTGGGTTACCGATTATCAAAAACAAAAGTATCCCTAAGCCCGGCAATATAAATAATAGTAGTAGCCATGCAATGGCTGAATTTGGATTTCTTTTTCTAGGAATGTAAATAATAAATCCAATCCGAATAATCCAATCAATACAAAATAATGCAAATGCTGTCCACGATAAGCTATAAATCATTGATGTAATTTTACCAGAAGTTTTTATTTTTTAAATATTTAAGTCTACCGTGCATCAATTGACCTCCTATATATCACGCTATAACTATTCTCGACACATCTGAACCTAAACTTCTTCGATTTAGCGTATAATACACTAGCATGGAGAAGATTAGGCCAAAACATCTAGTACTTGTTAGGCATGGAGAAAGCGAAGGTGATGTTAGAAGGTCATTAATTAACCAACCTCCTAGTGACGAACTCGTAAAACATCCTCGTGACGAGGAGCAAACAAGAACAGGTCATTATCAATCATTAGAAGCGGGTAAATGGATCACAAAGTATGTACTCAAACAATATAGCCTAGGTAAATTCGATATCCTAAAGGTGTCGCCATTAATTCGCACAAAACAGTCATCAAAATCATTAAATATCGTTGGGGAATGGGAGGATGAACCAAAGCTAATTGAAAGAAATAGAGGAGATATACAAGGAATGACCAAAGAACAACATCAAGCTCAATACCCTGATAGTTTTAGTCAAATGAATAAGCACCCCTTCCACTGGTCTCCGCCAAACGGCGAATCATTATTGCGCGTTTCAATGCGATTTAGACAATTAGTAAACAGCTTCATGGAGAGTAATCTTCAGTCAGCGGTATATATGACACATCGCGATTTGATTTGGTCTGCTTACCTACCGCTTGGAATAACACAAATGGAAAATATTGAAAAAGTAAATACAGATATTATTAAAAATGGATATGTCGCTCATTTAACGAACATCAACCCTGTTTCACTTATTGCAGAGTCAAATAGATTTTCTTGGATTCAAACCTACACACCTTCAAAACAAAATGAACCAGAATGGAGAGAGCTATAACCCTCATAATATTATGTCTACCTAAAAGATCTTTGATTCAACTTCACACCAAACATGGCTAATACTGTCTGGCATTCTAGCTATACTATTACACGCCACTAAAAGTCTTTGGCGTATTATCATTGTTGTTGCTTGAGCCAAGATTGGGTTTATTTACGTAATTATTTGAAGGCGTACCGTTATTTCCAAGACGAGGGGTAACAGAAGTTACAGTGCCTGGTGTAGGTGATGAGTGCACAGCACCAGTAAAGCCATGCAAGGAATTTTGATTCATTCTCGACATAACAAACCAAACAGCACCTCCAGCTACTCCAACAACTATTACTATCGGAGCAATTTTTTTAACTAAAGCTAGTAACTGCTGTGTCATAGATTGCTTAGAAGCTACATATGAGGTTCCGGGTTTAGGAACTGTTGTTTGTGGATAGTAAATTGGTGTAGGCGAGGAAGATTGCGCACTTGATGATGGGGATGTTGATGCGCCGCCGTGATGTGAGGCTGAAGAGGAAGAGCCTGAACTTGCGCCTGTTGTTGACGAACTCGAAGACGAGGGTGCTGAAGAGCCAATATTTGTTGGTGACGCTGGATTTGAAACTGCAGGCTGTGAAGGCGTTGCCGGAACTTGAGGCGCAGCAATTGCTATTGTTACAGATTTAGCACCAACCGAGACGGCGCTACCACCCGACTCATCAGTATAAATTGCTGAGGTCGGGCTCTGAGCAAGATTTACAGAAACATTACCACTGCCTACTTTTGCAGTAAACTTAAGCTTTGCGACAAAAACATTACCCGTTGGATATGATCCAGCCGCAAATCTACTTATGGTGATTGACCCTGGGCTTGTTGTAGCTTCAGGAGTATCAGTAGTTAATTTTGAGTTTGTATAATCTGCTCCGCCGTAGGTTAACTTAGAACTATCATAATTAATAACTGCATTTGCAATTGTAATTCCAGTATCTGAATTCGCAGTAAGTGTTACATAAACATCCGACCCCTGTGTTATTGAAGTTTTATCAGCAGACAAAGTAAAGCTACCAGTAGCGGCCGAAGCCGAGTAGACTATCCACGCCATGAATGTACTTACTAAAATAATTAAACTAAGCCTCAATGGCGTAAGCTTAAATGATCTGCTGTTAGTTTTCGCTTTTACATCTTTACTTTTTTTCATTATTTACTCCATAACGCTAATAGTTTGCCAAGATCGTCGATAGAAACATATCCGTCAGGTTGTCCGTTCGCTCCGTTGCAATCGCCGTTTGTGCCAACAGATACTTTCTTTTTCCAGTTAACTAATACGGAGTTAAGATCGGGTAGTCCAACGAGGTTGTCGCCATTAAAGCTACATGAGTGGTTTGTTGTAGGCGCCGACACCGTAATGGTCATAGTTTGTGTTGTTGTTAGATTAGAGGAGTCTACGGCTGTTACTTCAAGATTATGATTGCCTCTCACCAGATTGGCTGTTACTGAATATGGTGATGTGGTTGAAGTTCCTATTTCTTGTCCGTCTAATTTGAATATTACTCTTGAGATAGCTACATTATCACTGGCATTGGCTCGGAAGGTAAAGCTTCCTTCGGGTATTGGTATACTACCATTTGCTGGATTAGTGATACTAACGGTAGGTTTGGTGGTGTCCGGAGCTACGTTATTTATAGTAATAGTCGTAGCGTTACTCGTCGTTGTGTTGCCTGATAAATCCTCCGCCACAGCAGTTAGCTGATACGTTCCATTGGCATAGGCTGTCGTATTTAAATCATAAGTATACGGAGATGTTGAGTCTGCTGGAGACAAGGAGGTGTTATTTAATCTAAATGTCACCTGCTTTATAGCATCATTATCACTAGCGGTTGCGGTTAGTTGTCTAGTGCCACTTAACGGAGACTGTGGAGCAGATACTGTAACGTTCGTTGGGGGTGTTGTATCTGGCAAGCAAGGATTTCCGGCAGCATCTGTTGGAACACAGGTCGTACTTCTTACCAATAATACTTTATCTACTTTTACAGCATCTTCTCGACCAATCATTTTTAAGCTATGGTTTCCTGCAGAGAGAGTAATATTTGCAATCTTAGAATTACTATTTCCGTTCTGATAATCTACCCATTTCCATCCAGAAGTTGGTACAGCCGTGTCACCAACATTAATACATGCACCTCCATCAATCTCTAAGTAAAATGAATCATTATTTGCGCTTGATGATCCCATCCGCGCCCAAACCTTAAAAGCTCCAGCCTGATCGGAAGGTACATTAAAAGTTTGCGTAACAACCCCCCTGGATGTATCAACACTACAAGCGGCCTCAACCTTACTAGTCCCAAAAACTACAATAAGAGAGAGTAATGAAATTGCAAATAATATAACTCTGGATGTTTTGTTTTGAAAAATGATGTTGGTATTCATAATTAACCTTGACTTGCATTTTATATGCTTATGTTTCGAGTTGTCAACTAGTTTTTTAGTGAATTTTTAATTACCATGCTCTATACTGTAACATAAGCATGATTAAATATAATTCATCAGGATTTACACTACCCGAACTTCTAGTAACAATAGTAGTTATCGGTATTGTATTTATGGGGCTTAGTAGTATTTTCATCAGCATTCAGCGTATGCAAGTTAAAACAGCCTATTTAGAAAGTGCGACTAGGTCGGCACAAAAAGAAATCGAATCATTACGTAATATCAACTACAACAATTTAACCGCTGGTCAAAACATTGACTTTAGTGACCAGCTAGTCGATCTGCCCACCGGAAGTACAGGAAGTGTAGCTGTTACTGAGCCCTCACCGGGACTAAAAAGAGTTGATGTAACTGTCACATATAGTTATGAAGGACAAGCTAAGAATGTCAACTTAAGCTCACTAATAGGAGTAATTGGAATCTCGCAATGAAAGACAACGGATTTACCTTAATAGAGCTCATGATAACGATCGGCCTGGCGGCATTACTTATGGGAGTGGTGTTAACATTTGCTATGAATAGCTTGGTTCAGTACACCAAAACCGAAATCAGAACAGACCTACTCAACGAAGCTCAAGCAGGTTTAGATGTTATTAATAACGATATAAGACTATCGGGTAATGCCGATCTTAATAACAGAATATCTGATGATAATGCACCCGGAGCCCCTGATGATAAATTAAGCTGGATTTCAGACTCTGATACATTAATTTTAGCTACAGCAGTAGAAGACACTAATGGTGATATTATTTTTGCAGACCCCGCACTGTATATTTCAGAAAAAGATAACAATATCTACTATCTAGACAACGGTACCTTATATAAGCGCACCTTAGCAAATGACGTTTCTGGAAATTCCACAAAAACTTCCTGCCCACCACCCCAGGCGACCGCAACATGTCCCGCTGACAGAAAACTGTTAAGTAATGTTGAGACATTCCAGGTCAAATACTATAACGACCAAAATACAGAAGTAACACCTACAGAGGCACGGTCTATCGAATTATATGTTAAATTACAAAAGACTTCTTATAGTCAACCACTATCAGTAGAATACTCAACAAGAATGGTGTTTAGAAATGATTAAGAAAGCAAACAGCCTTAATAAAAACCAAAATGGAATGCTACTCATTAGTATTATGATTATTGCGGGCGTATTAATTATTATAGGATTCTCGATAGCTAGCCTATCTATTAGTCAATTTACCATCAGCAACAACAAAGTTTACACTGCCAATTCTTTGATGGTTGCCGAAGCGGGAGTAGAACAAGCAATGCTTCAGCTAAATCAAAACGAGGATTTTACTGGTGATACAACCGAACAGGTTTTCTTCAATAACACTACCCAGGGTCGAGGAGTGTATACCTCAACAGTGACCGATGATCCTAGTGATACTAACGCTAAGATTATTACCTCTACGGGAAAAGTTTATCGCTACAATCAAACAACAAACCCAATTGGAACGCGTATTGTTAAAGTAACCATAGTTGGAACAAGCTCAACCGGATATTCGGTTCATTCAGGTCCGGGAGGATTAATTCTGGGAGGTAGCGCAAATATCACAAACTCAGATGTCTACGTTAACGGCACCATAACAATGAATGGAGCTGCTAAAATTGGCACTTATGCGCAACCCGTTAATGTAAATGTAGCTTATAATTCTTGTCCTGCCGGAAGCAACCCTGGACCAACCTACCCAACGGTTTGTTCTTCTGGTCAACCAATCTCTACAGCTTGGAGTACGGCTATCTACGGAACAGTCTGTGCAACCAATCAGACTAGTAACAATTATCCTAGCGGTAATCCTAGCGGTAATATCTTACCAGGAAGCACCGGTGAAGGCCTTAAAACCGGCTGTACCGCACCACCTGTACAACCACCGAGTTATGACCGAGCGGGACAAATTGCAGCAGTAACTACAACTGGAGCCGGAAATAGTAATACGTATGTTTGTAATAGTTGGCCTTTTACTCGAACCTGGCCAGCCAACCTAAAACTAACTGGGAACGTAACCATAGGTGGTAGCTGTGATGTAACCATTAATGGCAATGTATACATCACCGGAAACCTAACAATCAATGGCGCCGCAAAGGTAAGAATTGCTAACGGAGTTGGCACGACCCGACCAATGATTATTGCTGATGGCAACATAACCACAGGTGGTTCGGCGCAAATAATATCTAACTCCTCGGGTACTGGAGCGCATTTTATTAGTTTTAAAACAAATGCAAGTTGCAACCCAAACTGTACTAGCCTGTCAGGAAATGACCTAAAGAATAGCCAGACCCTACAAACTGTTTCAGTGGGTGGTGCAGCTAACTTGCCTGGCATTATTTTTCAATCTTACTGGGGAAAAATTACCATTGGCGGTAGTGGAAATATCGGTGCGGCTGCTGGCCAAACTATCGACTTGAGTGGCGCTGGAACCGTCACCTTTGGAACTGAATTGTCGTCAGGTAACCGAACTTGGACTATCAGTAGTTATCAAGAGTCATTCTCAGATTAAATCATGGAGCCAGGTTTCCAAACCTGAGTAAAGCCAACTTTAGCAGTGACTATATATATTCAGACCCCGAAACCTGCAGTTCACCTGATGTTATCATCAATAAAGCTAATACTATACCATGGATTAAGCTCTGGCTTAATTTAATAAATTTTATTGATTGATCATAATTATTAATACTACCGATTGTATGTGTTATGCACTCAACCCTATCTTGTGCCTTAAATATATATCGAACTAATTTCTTTGATTTAAGTATCCCTGTATTTTTCATACTGACCAGTATAATGAACAGCCAGGTGTGGTTCAGGCTTTTTCAGAGCATAAAAAACCACCCTAGAGGGTGGCATTTCTTGAAAGATTTCGTTGTGGTACACCGGGAGGGATTCGAACCCCCGACCCCTTGTTCCGAAGACAAGTGCTCTAATCCGCTGAGCTACCGGTGCGAGTTGGCGCAAAATCGTAATGCAATCCAAAAGTTATCTAGCACATAGCAAAATAACAATGTATATTATAACAGATTATTTAGGATTTTTCTTATCTGTTTTTCGATGAAGCTCGCGTTTATTATCGCCAGGTGGTAATTGTAGTGGTGCTCTTGGCTGTTTTGCTACCTTTACTGCCATTTCTATGAGTTTTGAAAGTTGTATTGCCTGATCCAGACTCATACCCACTCTTGAAACTGTTTGTGGTTTTGTGTTGCCTGCCATGACAGTAAAGTCAATTGTCACGCCATTGATATTTGAGCTAACTCTAGCAGAGTCTGTAAAAGCAACTTTATTGTCTATCGGTATAACCATAGTTATCTGTTTTAAGAGTTGCTCATCAATCAATGGTTCTTTGTCAGCATCTTTTCCATATCCTGCCAACTCCCAGAGCTTCATTGATTCTTGATCTGAAACTTTAAAATGATTTATTAGCATCAACAGCACGTCCTCATCTGGTAAACGCTTTCCGGCCTCAATATCTTTGAGTAGATCTAAGTCGACCTCAACAGCGCCACTAACTTCTAGCAAACTTTCTTTTGCTTGTTCTCGCAGATTCTTAAGGCGCAGACCAATAACTTTATAAGGCGTAGATTCTCCCATACGCTACTATGTTACGCTGTTGATCGTACAAAATGCAAGCAAAACCGTCTATAATATACCCGTATGGATATTCAATCTAATGTAAGTCTCAAGAATTTTAGCTCTATGCGTCTTGGCGGAGATGCGCGCTACCTTGTACAAATAAACGGCATTAATCAGCTAACCGAAGCCCTTACTTGGGCCGAACAACATAGCATAAATACTATAACGATCGGCGCCGGTAGCAATATTGTGTGGCGCGACAGTGGATTTGGTGGTCTCGTTATAGTTAATAGAATAAGGCAATGGCAGGTACAAGAAATTGGCGGATCAAACACTGCTCTTTTTACCATGGGCGCAGGAGAGAATTGGGATGATTCTGTCAGAAAGACGGTTGAAATGGGTTATAGTGGTCTGGAAAATTTATCTCTCATACCAGGAACAGTCGGAGCGAGTCCAGTACAAAACATCGGTGCGTACGGTACAGAGCTTAAGGATACGTTAGTTTCGGTTCGTGTATATGATAAAAAACAACACCTATTCAGAACTCTCTCTAACAAACAATGCGAATTCGCGTATCGCAACAGTTGTTTTAAGTCATCACAGAAAGGTCGTTACGTTATCGTATCGATTACTTGCAAACTTCATAAGCAAAACCAAAAACCCCCATTTTACGAAAGCCTACAAAAATATCTTAATGACAAAAAGATAACGTCGTACACTCCAAAAAATATTCGCAAAGCAATCATTAGTATTAGAGAAAGTAAATTACCCGACCCAGATAAAGTCGCCAATAATGGCTCTTTCTTTGCTAACCCAATCATAAACAAAACGCAAGCGATAAAGATTCTAGCTAAATACCCCGATGCACCGCATTGGGAAACGGCCAATGGGATAAAATTATCTTCTGCTTGGTTGATCGAACAAGCGGGTTACAAAAAAGGTCACCAGGACTCTGAAACTGGCATGGCATTATGGAAAAATCAAGCCTTAGTGTTAGTAAACGAAAAAGCTAAAACAACCAATGATTTACTAATATTTAGGCAAAAGATTATGGATGCCGTTTACGACGAATTTAACATTAAGCTTCAACAAGAACCAGAACTAATCTAACTACTTGTCGCTTGGTAATGGAAACTGGGCGGCAAATTCTGCAACCCCTTGCTTTATATTAGACAAACTCTTGGGATCATCTTTTGAGACTATAGCTTGCTTCATCCACTCAGCAACTGTCGCCATATCTGACTCCTTTAACCCACGAGTAGTAATAGCTGGTGTTCCAATACGCAAGCCACTGGGTCGATATGGTGGTAATTTATCGTTAGGAATAGCATTGCAGTTAGCGGTTAGCCCAATAGAATCATATAAATCCTGAGCTTCACGCCCGTCAATTTTATAGCTAGTCATCATGTCTATTTGTATTAAATGATTGTCTGTACCATTTGTAACCAGTTTAAATCCTTGCTTGATTAGTTCTTTGGCTAAACTTTTTGCATTTAAAAGTACTTGTTTAGAATATTCCTGAAATTCTATTTGTTGAGCTTCTCCAAAAGCGATAGCTTTTGCCGCAATCGTATGCATGTGGGGGCCACCTTGAAATCCTGGAAAAACCTCTCGATCAATCAGTGTTGGTAGATTTTTAATAGTTTTTTCTGGCGCCTTGAGCGGATTACCAACCCTGCCCCGACTTAAAATCAAGCCGCCTCTAGGCCCCCGCAAAGTTTTATGTGTCGTGCTAGTCATTACATGAAATCCAAAGTCAAATGGGTTAGGTAAGGCCTTACCTGCGATTAATCCAGCAATATGAGCAATGTCTGCCATTAGCATTGCGTTTACCTCTTTGCCTATTTCAGCAAATTTAGCGTAATCTAAATTACGAGGATAGCCACTAAAACCAGCCAGAATAATTTTGGGCTTCTCCCGGAGCGCAACTTCTCGCATCGCCTCATAATCAATCTCGCCAGTTTCAATATCTTTTATTCCGTAACGAACAAAGTTATACATCTTGGCACTACTAGTAACGGGATGTCCGTGCGTTAAATGCCCACCTTGATCTAACTGCATCGCCATAACCGCGTCGCCAGGCTCGAGCCACGCCTGATAAACAGCAATATTAGCGGGAGCTCCGCTGTGTGGTTGAACATTAGCATGATCGGAATTAAATAAATCCTTTGCCCTATCTATCGCCAGTTGTTCAACAATATCTGTATTCTCTTGCCCACCATAATATCGTTTGCCTGGATAACCTTCAGAATATTTGTTCGTAAATATACTTCCTAAGGCGTCCAATACATCTCTACTGACGTAATTCTCTGACGGGATAAGCTCCAGGCCAGTCCTTTGCCTGTTCTCTTCATCTTTTATAGCCTGCGCAACTTTACTATCTTTCATAATGTCTCCTGGTTAATTTTCGTTAGATAATTCACTTGCGCTATATCATGACTTTATTGTACTGTATTTACAGATTAACGAAAACCAAAAAATACATTTAGATTAAACATCAATGATGATATAATTACTGCGCATGCAATCAAATAACGAAAAAATCGGGCAACTTATTTATCAAATAAGACAAGAACGTGGTTTAACCCAGGCGGAATTTGCTAAACAGCTAAAAACTAGCCAATCTGCCGTTAATCGCATTGAGCATGGTGGCCAAAACTTAAGCCTAGATTACTTAGCTCGCATTAGCGACGTTCTGAATAAGCCTTTGATAAATATTTCAAGCGGTGCAATCAATTTGAGGATTGAGGGTGGCCATGAGCTGCACGGAGAAATTTCAATTAAAAGCTCCAAGAATGCTACAGTAGCCCTACTTTGCGCAAGCCTATTAAACAAAGGTATTACTCGCATTAAAAATGCGCCACACATTGAAGAAGTTAACAGAATCATAGAGGTTTTGAGAAGTATTGGTGTTTCTGTTCGCTGGATTGGTAATGATATCGAGATCAAACCTCCAGAAAAACTTAACATAGACGATATTGACAAATCAGCAGCTCGACGCACCAGGAGCGTAATTATGCTAATGGGGCCATTAATACATTTAATACCTAAGTTTGATATTCCTTATGCAGGGGGTTGTGAGCTAGGCAAACGCACTGTACTGCCTCATTTATACGCACTTGAAGAGTTTGGGGTATCTGTTGACACAAAAACAGGTGTATACAAAGTCTCCGTACAGAAGAAACATCCTACCGAACCAATTGTATTATATGAATCTGGTGATACCACAACAGAAAATATCCTAATGGCGGCCTCTTGTTTTGAGGGTGAAACTGTCATTAAAATGGCCAGTGCTAATTACATGGTTCAAGACATGTGCTTTTTCTTAAGGCGTTTGGGCATAAAAATAGACGGCATCGGAACAAGCACCCTACGAATTCGTGGTATCAAAAACATCAAAAAAAACATCACCTACTCTCCGAGTGAAGACCCCGTTGAGGCAATGACATTCATTACGGCTTCGATTGTTACAAATTCGTCAATCACCATAAAACGAGTGCCGATTGATTTTCTGGAGTTAGAGCTTCTTAAGCTAGAAAAAATGGGTCTCAGGTTTGATAAATCTAAAATATATAAGGCAAACAACAACCAGACTGACTTAATCGATATTACAATTCATAAACATAATGGCAAATTAATTGCTCCAGCTGAAAAAATTTATGGCAGGCCGTTCCCCGGCCTCAACATCGACCATTTGCCCTATTTTGTTCCAATAGCTGCTGTTGCGCATGGCAGAACATTGATTCATGATTGGGTGTATGAAGATAGGGCATTAATGTTCACGGAAATGAAAAAAATTGGAGTGAAATTGGAGTTGGCAGATCCACATCGCCTGTACGTAGATGGTCCAACACGATTCAAGCCAGCAGACATGGTAGCACCTAGCGGTATTAGACCGGCAGTCATTATTCTGATTGGAATGCTCGCTGGCAGTGGAGTAAGTATGTTGCGTAATGTCTATACGATTAATCGTGGGTACGAAGATTTAGCAGATCGATTTAATTCATTAGGCGCCAAAATATCTGTCATGCATGAATTTTAATCATTAATTTGTTGCCCTAGCTGGCGATATCCATGATCCACCGGTTTGAACTTTTCTTAACACTTTTTTATGATTCTTAATGCACCGCAACACCGCAACTAACTGAACTGCATTCATCACGTAGAACATAAAGTACATAAATGGCGCATAGAAACTTAACCTAAGCTTGCTCTTTGTTTGTAAATGCTCATCAGGCCAGAGATTCCATAGTATATACAAAGTTATAGTTACATACGCTCCAATCAGCGCATTAAAATTATCATTAATAACGCTCAGATAAATGATATACGCCAACAATATTGGCTCGACAATCAACACTAATTCACCTAAAACTGCCACCGGCAAGCGATATAGCGTTAATGCACGATAATATCTTGAACTACCATTACCTATCATTGATCTATACTTTATGATATTTTGTAGCATTCCCAACTTCCATCGATATCGTTGCTTAAATAGAGCCTTGTAACTTTGGACTCCCTCAGTCATAGCAAGGACATCTGATGCATAAATAATCTTCTTTTGACGATTACCCCCTGAAACAATCTTCATGCTTAATCCTATATCTTCGGTTTGAGTATCGGTATCGTAAAATCCTATTTCTCGAATCTCGTCCATACGATAAGTTGATGCCACTCCACCTATAATAAATTCACTATTAGTTAATGTATAAAACTTCTTTGAACGATATCCAATCATATGCTCGAACTTCTGCAACAGCCCAAGCATACTACCACTGTCAATCACCTGAACATTTGCAGCCATACCGATAATATCTGGATCATCAAAGTGTTTTACTGCATTATTAATTGATCGCCGGCCAAGCAAAGAATCGGCGTCTAGTGTCATGAGCAAATCACCCTTAGCCCATCGACGCAAAGCATGGTTCATCGCCTCACCCTTACCAACATTCTTCTGTTTTCTAAGTAGGTGAATATCCATTTTAGGATGATCCTTAATATAGCGCCATACAAGACTTCTTGTTTTGTCTGTTGAAGCATCGTCCACCACCAATATTTGTAATTTCCTATACGTATTCTTACGCACAGATTCAAGAGTGCGAATCACCCCTGCCTCTTCGTTATGGGCAGGTATCAAAACTGTAACCAACGGTCGTAAACCAGGCGCCTTTTTGTGGGCTTTCTTATTACGTAAACTATATTTAATATCGTAAAAATTTGCCCCGACTATATAAAACCCGAAATGGATTGTATTCAGAATTGCTATGAAAGCAAACGTATAAAATAATACATCCTTAAGCATTGGTGACCTTAATGAGTTTAAAAATATATAGCGTTCGATTTTGAAAATTTGCACCAGAGCAAGTTTGAAGAGTTAATATAGGATCGCCTTCATAATAAAGAATTCCGCTGTCGTTTGGATTAGTGGTATAAAAACGTTCTAGTTGATAAACAAATTTCTTGTTATTGTCGGTCGTTACGGTTGCTATACTTCCAGATCTTATCTTAAGCAATCTTGAAAAAACATTTGATCTATTATGTCCATAAATAAAGGTGTTTCCGCCTTCAGTATTTGGTCGTTTAGTCATCACAGCATAATAAGCTTTGTCTCGACTAATAGTCCATTTCTTTGTAGAGCTATTGTAATAGCCTTTTGCAACCCCAATATCAATATTTACATCTGGCAACACAATACGAACTGGATAGCCAGATAAATTGGAATTAGGCGAATTACTGGGCGCGGTTTGCGTCTTGTTTACTGAACTTCCACTATCCTGTCTAAGCGCTTCTGTCTGTGTAGGTATATACTTATACTCCTCATCCACATAGCTACCCTTCATTAGTATCCACGATCCAGTAAGAAGTAAGAATAGTCCAAATATCGCAATAAAAATACGCAATTTATTATTCATAAAACTAAAGGGTAGCACATTAACGCTACCCCCCTCGTTCTGGCTCTATCGAGCCTTATTTACTGCAAAACGTACAATTGTTGAAATAACAATCGCTACGCCCACAGCAATACTGGTTACCGCAATTGCAGTTAGTACTTGGTTTCCACCAGTATTTGGTAGAACAACACTACCAGCTACAACGGCACCAGCACCTTTACCACCTTCGTACATAATGTCTCTCCTTTGCTTGTTAAGACACGTGACGGTAAATTTAGCCAACAAAAAAGAGGGCCAAACGACCCTCACGCTTGTACACCATGTATTTTACTACTTTAATGCACGTTTGTAAATATCATTATGTGATTATGTTTACGTTGTAGTGAATTTTATATTATCTAAATATGCTACCGTACCAACACCTTTAGGCACGATAACCTGCAAGCTAGATGAAGCAACATTTAAAGAGGTTGGGGTGTATGAAAAATCAACTTTATTTAATCCATTTTGTCTTACTGTATATAAATACTGCCCGCCAATCCAATTGCCACTGGCATCGTATTCATCAATATAAAAACCTATTTCACCATTCGCGCTCAAAGATAATACATTCATATCTGCATTGATATTGTAAGTTTTAGAATTTATTACGTTAACCTTTGACGAAAATAGCTGTACGCTTCGGTCTTCAATGTTAGTTAATTTTATGGAATTCACAGGCGTTGGCGACGTTCCGTTATTTGCCGTATCTAAAGATATAGCAAGATTATCAACACTCCAGCTAGTCATTCCTTGCTCAAAATCGCCGTTGGTAAGCAAATTAACTAATTCTGGGTCTGGAGCAGGGCCACTAACGGCAACAAACCACCTAACGTTATCAATGTAAACTTTAACGCCAGAGTTAGCTGTAACAATAATTTGTAAACGAGCACAAGCTACTGAACTCGTACTAGCAACATACATAAATGAAATATCTTTGTCATACCAGGTGTTAATTGTTTGCTTATACTGCCCGCTAATCCAATTGCCACTGGCATCGTATTCATCAATATAAAAGCCGACACCGTTTGAATTTTTATCTACATTAATATAACCCTTTATTACGTATTGATCTTTTGGCTGGATAGTTACTACTGGAGTGAATACATGTATACTCTTCTTGGCATTTGCAGTAACTTTTATTGATTTTACTGAATCAGGATCATTACCCTTCGATGTTGTATCAATCTTTACAGCTTTCGGAGTATCAGTTGTCCAGCCACCCCCAAGAGTAGCACCCGCATCGGGTGGTGCCACCAAATTATCGCTTGCTTCCGACTTAACGATCCCTTTATCAATGTTTGTCACTTTAATATTTTTGCTTTTAACGTAAGAGGCAATCGCAGACAAATCTGCAGTACTATATTGGTAATCCTCCGGGTTGGTGCTCGGCACATCTCTGATGTCATGGAATACTAAAATCAACCATGTTCCATCGTTCGATGCTTGATCAATATAACTTTTAACAGTTTCAACACTTATACCTGTCTGAACTTGCTGAACGCGAAGCAGATAGTCATTGTATGGCCATTGATTATACCCCGTATCATGAAATGGCCTATGGCTAGAGTAATATTTAGCAATATTTGCTAAAACTTTTTGATTATAATCTCCATAAGGCGTAGCAAAAGAAGAAACGTTAAGCCCATGTGCAACTAACTGGTTTTTACTATCTAACAATTCTTTATTAATCTTTTTTGCTGAAATCTCAGACATCAATTGATGACTAACCCCGTGCGATCCAACCTCCCAGCCATAAGTATTTTGCAGCGAAACAACCTGGCTCCATGTCATATACGACACGTCATTATCTGCTACACAATTGTTAGGAATCGTCACCATACCGACACAGCCAGTAGTAACATAGCTGGTCCCAGTAAACCCATATTGCGCTAAAGTTGGAACGGCCTTGTTGTACACGCTCAAAGCACCATCATCAAAAGTAAACGATACCTGTGCTTGGGGTGTTGAATTCTGTACACTAGCGTATGCATGGGGGCTCCGGATAGACCCGAAAACAAAACCACATATAGCTAATACTATTAGAAACTGAATTTTTTGGACAAAAGATTTAAACATCACTCAACCTTAGTCCCACCACTTTACTTAATTGCTAACATCATACGTATTTGTTGCGCTTTTGTCAATAGTGTTGTTTATAGTATTCCTACGTTGTTCGCAAATAATACACCACCAATCTCCTAGGAGTCCACCCAAAAAACGTTCAGCTAAAAGAGTTTTTAGTCGTTTGATTTGTTAGTTGTTCGCTCTGTTCTATCTCAACCCCGTATTAGGACTTCCTACAGCTGATGTAGCTAGGCCTACTGGGTCTACTATGGTTCCGTTAGTAGTGTTGTCTATGTC
>CAZTWB010000017.1:0-17520 GCA_964617035.1 uncultured Candidatus Saccharibacteria bacterium | reverse complement strand
CAGTAGGCCTAGCTACACTAGCTGTAGGAAGTCCTAATACGGGGTTGAGATAGAATAAAGCGTCATTACAAATACAGAAACGGCAAAGCAGTGTTATGCGATTACTGTCTTTTGCAAGCAAAATAAACAATAGCAAGAGGATTGTTGGCTATTGTTTGTTTTGGCGTTTGCGCTTGTTGTGGTCGAGTTCTTTTTTGCGCAAGCGTAAATTCTTAGGTGTGACTTCTAGAAGTTCGTCTTTTTCAATAAAGTCTAGGCATTGTTCCAAGCTCAAAATAGTTGGGGGAGTTAATTGAACCACTCCATCAGAAGAAGAACTCCTCATGTTTGTTAAGTGCTTGGCTTTGCAAACATTCATTTCTAGATCATCCTGGCGCTTGTTTAGCCCGACAATTTGCCCAGCATAAACCCTTTCGGCAGGGCCAACAAAAATCTCACCCCTATCCTCTGCCATTTGCAAGGCATACGGTGTTGTCGTGCCGGTTTCAAAAGCCACTAGTACGCCATTTCTTATTTGTTGTATATCGGCACCTAGTTCCTGATAGCCGATCATTAAACTATTCATTACAATCGTACCTTTGGTTTTGGTTATTAAAATATTACGCAGACCAAGCAAAGCGCGCGTTGGTAGCTTGTATACCAACTTTGTTACCCCTTTGGGGCTAGCAAACTGTTCCGCCAATTCAGCTCGGCGAGTACCTAACTCCATCTGAACAGCACCAACATATTCTGCTGGGACTTCAATCAATAATTCCTCTAAGGGTTCTTCAATTTTTCCATCTTTTTCGCGCGTAACCACCTGAGGGCGCCCCACCTCGAATTCATAACCTTCACGGCGCATGGTTTCTATCAAAACACTAAGATGTAATTCTCCCCTTCCCGACACCAAAAAGCCAATTCCCTGATCTTCAACCCGCAAACCAACATTAATCTCTAGTTCCTTATTTAAACGCTCCCCAATTTGCCTAGAAGTACTAAACTCGCCTTCAGTGCCTTTAAACGGCGAGGTATTTGGCCCCAGATAAATCTTTAGAGTCGGCTCTTCAATTTCTAATACCGGCAAAGCTTCCGGCGCATCAATATCGGCAACAGTTTCGCCAATCTGGGCATCTGCAATACCGGTTATCTGCACAATATCACCAGCTATACCCTTAGAAACCTCAAATTTACTAACCCCTTGACTCATAAAAACATTATCTACTTTGGCTTTAGTAATTGAACCGTCTTTCTTGCACAAAGATACTTGACCACCTGCGCCAATAGATCCTCTAGTTATACGCCCGATTGCATACTTGCCTTTATAGCTGTCCCAGGCAAGTGCCGTAACCAACATTTGAAATGGTTTATTTATATCAACAACTGGTGCGGGAACTTGATCAATAATAGATTTAAAGATTGGTTCTAGGTCTGCTTCTGTATCGATATTTTCTGGTACGTCACTCCAGGCCTTACCTTCACGTCCGATAGCATAATAAACTGGGTAGTGCAATTGGTCTTCATGAACAGCCAACTCCAAAAATAAATCAGCTAGTTCGTCTTCGACCTCTTTAATACGACTTCCGGGTTTATCTATTTTGTTGATAATAACGATGGGTTTTAATTCTGATGCTAAAGCCTTACCTAAAACAAATTTAGTTTGAGGCATGGGCCCTTCTTGGGCATCAACAATCAGAATACAACCATCCGCCATATTCAACGTTCGTTCAACCTCACCAGAAAAATCGGCATGTCCTGGCGTATCAATAATGTTAATTCGATAGTCGCCATGCTGAACAGCCGTAACCTTGGCTGTAATAGTAATGCCTCGCTCTCGCTCTTGATCACCACTATCCATAATCAGTTCTTGGCTCATTTCTGCTTGGTTTTCTCTGAAAGTATGCGATTGTTTGAGTAATCCATCTACTAAAGTTGTCTTGCCATGATCAACATGAGCAATAATGGCAATGTTACGAATTTTGCTTGGATCTTGGTTTACCTCTGTAATCATACCCATATACGATACAGATCTATAGAGATAATTACAATAGCAAGTACATGAATCTATTTTTTTCATCTGGGTGCTATACTGTAACTTAGGAAATATAAGGAGCATTATGAAGGGAATCATTCTAGCTGGCGGTTCAGGAACGCGCTTGCATCCAATCACTCAAGGTATCAGCAAACAGCTTATACCAATTTACGATAAGCCAATGATTTATTACCCCTTATCAACCCTAATGATGGCGGGCATTAAAGATATATTAATCATCACCACACCTCATGATCAAGATCAGTTTAAGCGCTTACTTGGAAATGGATCTAGCTGGGGAATACAGCTGAATTACGCCGTGCAACCCTCTCCTGATGGCTTGGCTCAAGCCTTTATTATCGGCGAGGATTTTATTGGTGACGACAAAGTCGCGCTTGTGCTTGGGGACAACATTTTTCATGGTGCAGAACTAGACGAATCACTCAAAAACTGCACCGATCCAGATGGTGGCATTGTTTTTGCCTATCAAGTCTCTGACCCTGAACGATACGGAGTTGTTGAGTTCGATACTAACATGCAGGCTCAATCAATCGAAGAAAAGCCATCAAATCCAAAAAGTAACTATGCTGTTGTTGGCCTGTATTTTTATGATAATAACGTGGTTGAGATTGCTAAAAACATCAAACCTAGCGCTCGTGGTGAACTAGAAATCACATCTATTAACGAAGAATATCTACGACAAGGAAAGCTTAAAGTCACTACTCTTGATGATGGCGATGTCTGGTTAGATACTGGGACGATAAACAGCCTCAGCGATGCAACCGATTATGTACGAGTGCTCCAAAACCGAACAGGGCAAATCATTGGAAGTCCAGAAAAAATTGCCTATGAGCAAGGCTTCATTACTAGTGAGCAACTCCAAAAGCTAGTAGAACCCCTTATAAAATCCGGCTACGGCAAATATCTTTATTCAAGTTAAAGCATAAACACCATCGCTATTAGGCTGTTTTTCGCAACTTGATTCGCGTTATTAGGGTAAATTAAGCTTTCTAACCAACAAATCTAATTACAATCCTAGCTATAGCTCTTACCTCGGAAGATAATTTTTTTCATTATTACAAAATTCCATATCGCAATCATTACCATCCCTAAAATCTTAGCGACTATATTTGGCACGTAATTCGAAAACAACACTACTAGCCACGATGACACCAAAGCATTAAACGCACCTAGCACAGTAAATAAAAACATTTGGATACTTTCTTTTTTCTTGGACTCGAATTTTGCTCCAAAAACAAAGCGACTATTTAATACATAGCTTGCCATTAATCCACACACAAAACTAACTAAAGCAGATAAAAATAAATCTATTCTTATATGAACAAGAATGACAAAAACTAAAAACTCTACCCCCGCAGATGTCACTCCAGACAAAATAAACCGTACAACTTGTTTGTTAGCCAAAATTGATTTAGCTTTTAATACTTTGGGTTTAATTTTTTCTATTCTCCATATTTGATTCAATAATTGCTATTTTTCTAGCTAAAGTAACTATCTTATTCCTATCTTCTTTTGACTTTACATATTGTAATAATCCAAATGCTATAAATGAAATTACTGTCATATAAAGTATTAAGTCAGCACCCCTGCCGACACCCATAAAGTGAGCAATACGATTGGACATTTCGGGGAACATAACAAAAGAAACAGTAATTGATATAAACATCACTGCGCAAATCTTTACCCATGCTTTTCCTTTTGTGGTTTTATAGTTAGATAAGAACCAAAAGAGTATTAATAAGCTAGCGACTACGAGTATTGTCTTTATCATTTATTTAGTCTCCTTAACAACATATCTATTCCTATGTTTACCGCATTAAACATAGACTGACCTTTACCTATAGAGTGTTCATTATATAATATAGTTACGGGATATTCTTCATACTTATATTTCTTCTCTGCTATTTTTTCAATTATCTCCGAAGCATGAGCCATATCTGGCATTGTAATATCGAGTGTTTCTGCAACCTTTCTGTTAAAAACCCTCAACCCATTATGTGTGTCAGTAAGCTTGATACCTGATGTAAAATTAGAAAAACCAATCGCTAATCTCAACAATAATCTCTTTGTTATTGGCATATTCTCGGTTTTACCCTTAAAGCGCGATCCTAGCACGATATCTACCCCGTCTTTTTTTAACACTTCCAGCATTTTAATTACGTCACTAATTTGATGTTGTCCATCAGCATCAAAAGTTACAAAGTACTTAATTTTAGGATTTTGTAGTGCAACTTCAATGCCTGTCTGAATTGCAGCACCCTGCCCTAAGTTTATTGGATGCCGCACTAACACCGCCTTGGATCTTTCTATTTCATTATACGAATTATCGCTACTACCATCATCAACACAAATTATACTAGCAAACTTTTTCTCAACATCACTGACGACTTTGTATATAACCTTTCCCTCGTTATATACAGGAATAATAATTGCTGTATCGTCACGCATTATCATATTATTGCATGAAAATAGTTATTCGCATAAATTCTTGCTCGTGATCATACATTTGCGTATTTAAGTAAATATAACTAGGCTTTTTATTATATTACGAGCCTTGTACCATATTCTATGTATAATTTAATCAATGAGTAAAAATTCATTAAGTACGATTGGTTTGCGACTCCAAAAATTCACAAAAAACCCTCCGTTTTATGTATTCGTTGCCTGTCTATTATATTTAATTAGGGGGTGGAAATATTATATTATCAAACCCCAACTTTATGCAGAAGATGGTGTTGTTTGGTTGGCGGATGGTTTTAACCTGGGCATTAGATCTTTGCTAATACCTTTAAATGGTTTTAGTCATTTATTCGAACGTCTTTTTGGCTTAGCAGTAGCACAGCTCCCATTATTATGGACACCTCTATTATTTAATTTAACTGGGTTTATCATATTTGGGGTTATGGTCTACTATCTATATTCTCCAAGAACAAAAATCTTAATCACAGACTTTGAGCGTATATTTGTGCTCGTTTCTTTATGTTTGATATCTAATGTTGATGAGTTTTTCTTTAACTTTTCAAATTCTGTATTTTTGCTTGGTCTTGTCGGCTTATTGTTGATAGTAGCTAAAACTCCCAGTAGTAAGCTAGTCAATATACTAGAGAAGTTACTGTTTGTTGTCCTGTGTTTGACTCTGCCTTTTTCATGGATTTATTTAGTAATATTGCTATATAACTATATTAGGTATCGTAAAAAACAAGTGTTTTTCTTGATATCCGCAGGCTTTGGCTCAATCATCCAACTTTTCACCTATCTAAACAGAGAGGAAGCCAGGCAATCAGTAGGCAACCTTGCCTTGCTGTCTAAAGATACGGCCATAGAAATCTATAACCAAATAATTGCACCTTCTATGACATTTGCACGGATTGACATTAGCCCTGACGTACAACTATCGTTGAAAAAAATAGCCTTTTTAATTATCGTCTATTCATTTTGCCTGATTGCGACTTTTGTAGTCCTTAAAAAAAGCAACCGCCAGACAAAGTTTTTGATTATATTTTGTATTGGAATGACCCTCGCTTCGCTAAAAAGCCCACTAACTGACCTCAACTCTTCAAAAGAAATTGTCAACTACATGGCAAATGTACAGTTTGGTGATAGATATTTCATATTTGGAATTTTGGGTCTTGGTATAATTTTTGCAAAGTTCTTGAACATCTATTTGCCAAAAAAAATCTCTTCTTATGCGTTGATTGTTTTTATTGCCCTAGGATTAACGTCTTCAATAGTTAATAACTCCTTTTGGATCCAAAAAAACCTAAAAGATTATAGGAAAGATTATTACGACGGGGTTAATAAGCTAAACAACCCAGATAATTATCATAATGTTATTATTCCAACAAATCCAAATAACAACAGCATTATTTTGCGACCCAAAAACAGGTAACATTACTATGGTGTTGTTTCTGGTGGTGTAAATACGGTTTTTGAATAGAAAAAGAAATTCCAAAACATACCAACACAAACCGCTGTGATTTTTGCCAAATTAACCGCGATTTGTCGTTGATTAACAGACAAAAAGTTGTTAGATATTTTTTGCAACATTAAGGTTATTACCGATGAGTATAATGGTATCGTCAGAGCGATTACAATTGTTTGAATAATTAAAACACTAATGCCTGTAACTACAAAAAACTTCAAAAATGATTTAAAAGAAGGTGGTTTATGGTGTTTAAATACAAAATAGTGATTTAAATAGTATGAAACAACCACCCCAATACAAACTGATATAGTATTTGCGATTAATACCGGAAGGTGTACTATAAATGCCAAAAAATTGAGTATCAAGAAATCTAACGCAGTATTAAATACCCCCACACAGATAAACCTCACGAACCTAATGTTTAACAATCTATGTATCACGTAAATAAGTATAAACTATCTGTTAAACTAGAAAGGAATGAAACTAGGAATATCGATACCTACATATAATGAGTCAAAAAATATTGCTAAGTTGCTTAAGGGCATAAAAGATAGTCTAGATAAAATAAACGATATTAAGACTACTGTTGTTATTGTAGATGATAATTCCCCTGATAATACTAGTGATATTATCCGACAATACGCAAAAGACAACAATACTAACGACTTTAAGGTGTTGCTTTTGAGCCGTAAAAGCAAAGATGGTTTTGGCAAAGCCTGTATTGCTGGATTTAATAAATTGATCGTTGAGGGTGCTGACTACATTTTACAGATGGATGCCGATCTTTCGCACAACCCAAAATACATACCTCAGTTCATTGACTGCGCAAAACAAGGGCACGACTTTATCGTAGCTTCTAGATATGTTTCCGGTGGTGGCACCCCCGATTGGCCATTACATCGAAGACTCCTTAGTAGGTATGGAAACTATTATGCTAGGCTTATTTTAAGCAACAAGATATCTGACTACACCGGAGGATATAACATGTATAAAACCAGGTTATTCAACGATATTGACTTGAGCAGTATCGAATCACCAGGTTACGGTTTCTTGATTGAGCTTAAATACAGGGTCTTAATGAGGTGTAAATCACTTGAACAGATACCAATAGTATTCCATGACAGAAAGCATGGAAAATCTAAAATTCCAAAGAACACACTGTTAAAAAACTTGTTTTTGGTTCCAAAACTAAAAATAAAAAGCCATTTGTAGTTTACTTCTTGCTTATGGTATTATTATGAGGTTAATACCTTAGTATAAAACTATGTCAGCACAAAAATACAAAGTCACAAATAATAAGTCGTCAGGACCAAAAAGGTTAGTTATCATTATAGCTTTGATAATACTGGTTTTGCTGTTTGTTGGTGGCTATGTTTATCACAAAAATATACAAAGAAATAACATAACTAAGGATACGGCTCAGATAACTTCCGCAAAAACGCAGATCATGAATCAAGACAATGACTCTTCTGCAGAACAAGCCAACCCCACTAAAACGAATAGTCAGGTTAGTGATAAAACATCGGATCAAGTCCCCACCACAACGACCTCCAGCATAAAGATAGCTTCTGTTAATCAATCTGGAGGACAAGTAACGGTAAATGCTGAGATTACTGGAGACAACGGAGGGAAATGTGTTTTTTCATTCACCACCCCTGATGACAAACCAGTCATAAAAGAGATTGTAGCCTCTGATAACAAATGCAATATTAGTATTCCAGAAGTAGAATTTACTAAGATTGGTGATTGGAACTTAGCCGTAACCTATTATGTTAACGACAAAAAGGTAGAGGTCTCGCAGAATGTTACGATCAATTAGGGTAGCTCTTATTATTAGTCTGTTGATTGGTTTGATGTTCCCTGTAACAGCAAATGCGCTATCTGGAGCTGACTGGCGGGCAGGTAACATCATATCTGATAGCACCTTTTATAACAATAATGATATGTCTGCTATTGCAATCCAGAACTTCCTAAACAGCAAGCTTGGTAGTTGTGATACTTGGGGCAATAAATCGTATTCCGGTAGCCAAACAAGAGCACAATATGGCACAAGCAGGGGGTATCCACCACCATACACCTGTCTTAAAGACTATTCCCAAAACGGAAAAACTTCGGCTCAGATTATTAAAGAAGCGGCGGATGCTAACCAAATTAGCCCCCGTGTTTTGTTAGTACTATTACAAAAAGAACAGTCTCTTGTTACTGATGACTGGCCGTGGTCTATTCAATATAGAAGCGCAACAGGTTATGGTTGTCCTGACACTGCGCCTTGTGATGCTCAGTACTATGGGTTTACTAATCAGGTCAATAAAGCGGCATGGCAATTCAGGCGCTACGCCACAAATCCAGGTAGCTATAGATACAAACCCTTTCAGAGTAATTACATACAATACAACCCAAATACTGCCTGTGGAGGCACAAATGTTTACGTAGAAAATTATGCTACTGCTGGCCTATATAACTACACGCCCTATCAACCAAATACATCAGCCCTCTCAAACTTATATGGTATTGGTGATTCATGTGGAGCGTATGGCAATAGAAATTTTTGGCGGTTATTTAATGATTGGTTTGGCAACCCTCAACAAAGCAACTATGAATGTGACTCAAAATCATCTAGTGTTAAATGTGTGTGGAGCTTAACAAATTCAGCAGGAGCTCAACTTTTAACGATATCCCCAACAGAACGAGATAACGCGATAAACAGGTATCACTGGCGATACGAAGGGATTGCTTTTTATGCATCGTCAACTCAGAAGACAGCTACTATTCCGGTTTATAGGTTGCAGGGTGGAGGGCGCTACTACTTCACAACTAACACAAGCGAGCGTAATACACTTCTCAACTCAACAGGATGGTCAGATGAAGGGATTGGTTTTTATGCTTATCCTTCAACAATTTCAGCAAATGCATCAAAAACTGTTGAAAAACTGTATAATACTAGTTCCGGTCAATACTATTGGACTTCTGACAACACAAGAATTCAGCTCTTGCAACTAAACGGATATTCAACACAAATACCATCCTTTAGGGGGTTGAGTAAAATCGCTGATATATCCCCTGCTTCCACGAATAGGAATAACATATACGAATTAAGAAACCTTACAAATGGCTTTCTGTATACAACAAGCCTTTCAGAAGCAGAAAATGCAGTTTCTGTGGGGTTTTCGTTCGTAGACACTCTTACTAGTTCACCTGCAAATAATACCGGGACGCCCGTGTATAGACTTAGAAATGCGCGGGGTTGGCTATTTACCTCAAATCCTAATGAAAGAAATAACGCTATTAGTCGCTATGGCTATTCTGACGAGGGTATAGGCTTTCATATGGATAATGCGTCAGGTAGGATAGATAGATTAACAAACGTTAATAGTGGTACTTTCAAATATACAGGAAGCATTGTTGATCTTATGAATCTTGTAAATATAAATGGGTGGAAATATCAAGGAACGTTACACGATATAACCACGACTTTATCGCCAGTATTTAGGTTAATAAACATACATAATGGTCGGCATTTTTATACAACAAGTACATATGAAGCAACTGGTATTTCGAATTTGGGGTGGAAATATGAAACTATCGCTTTTAACGTATCAACTAGTCAAGGTCAGCCTGTTTACCGACTGCGTACTGACAACAAGTACTTGCATACTATTGATCTAAACGAAAGAAATAATGCCATAAATCGTTATGGGTATTATGACGAGGGTATCGGGTTCTATGTTAGCCCCACGCCTACAAGTACACCAATATATAGACTACAGGGTAGAAATGATGAATATTTTTATACCTCTAGCGTAATAGAAAGAAATAATGCCATAAATCGTTATGGGTATTATGACGAGGGTATCGGGTTCTATCTACCAAACTAAGTGAGATTAATTCAATAATAAATGAGCTTATAAAATCATCATTGATGTTATCATAATCTAAGTTGCTCATTAATATTGGTTGTTGAGCATTAGAAAACATAGGTCTAATACTATATACTACTTAACTAAGGTATGGCTAAAAAACATCACAGCTACTTTAAAGTAATTTATAGTTGTTTGAAAGAAAATATTTTTGAAATTGTATTTTCTATTATACTCGCACTGATTATTGTTTTAGGATATTTGTTATCCGTAGATACTAGCATAGATGTTGGCTTACCCAGCAAAGCTTTAATGGTATCAGTTTTTTTTGCTTTTATAGTTTATTTTTGCATAATACTAGTGGTCCTTTATTGCATTAAGGGCATACAAGTAGTGTCAAAAAAGAAAAGTTTGTTAGCAAAGTCAATGACGAGTCGTCGGTTTTGGCTTGTTGCCTCACTATTAATATTCTTGTGTTACATACCAGTGATACTATTTTCTTTTTCTGTACTTACCCCGGACTCTTGGAGTAGTATCAAACAGGCTACCGGTGAACAAGCACTCACTAACGCACATCCTGTAATCTTTACATCATTAGTATGGATATCTCTAAAAATAGGGGACCTGGTAAATAACTTTCATGTTGGTTTATTGACCTATTCCCTAATTCAATCAATGATTTTGGCAATAATTTTTGGTAGAGTCATTGCTTGGCTAAGAGACGAAAAAATTAATGAAATATTTATAGCATTCACTTTTATATACTTCGCATTATTACCAATTAATTCCATAGCAGGCGTGATAATGTGGAAGGATATTTTGTTTTCTGGAGTGGGTTTACTCCTTATTATGCAGATAAGAAAATTATATCTGCTGAAAAAAGATTTTTTTACAAAATCAAATTTTTTGTATTTTTCGGTAATTGGTTTCTTATTTTGTGTATGGAGAAATAATGGGATATATGCCTATTTGGTATTTGTTTTTCTTGTATGTATGTTTAGAAGATCTTTGTTCTTTCAAAAAAAATATCTATTGCTTTTAACTACTCCTATTATCCTATTCACCCTCTACTCAACTGCTATTTCATTTATGGCAGAAGGTAGCCCAACCGAAGCCATGAGCGTGCCTTTGCAACAAATAGCCAGAACAGTAAAATATCACGGTGATTCTATTTCCACCCAAGATAAAGACATCATAAACGAAGTGTTACCGTATGAAAAACTCAAAGAAAAATATAATCCTAACCTTTCTGATCCTGTAAAAAATACTCTTAACTACGATAAGTTTTCAGATAATAAATTAAAATATATCGAAATATGGTTCAATCTACTGAAAGAAAACAAAAGGACTTACTTGGCGGCAACTATTTACAATACGTACGGGTATCTATATCCATTCTATCCATCCACTTCACCTACGGACTTAATCTCAGACAATGCAGATCAATATAATGCTAAGCTCGGATATAAAGATGTTATGTTTGAAAAAAAATACAAACAAACACTACTCTCATATAACGATATATTGATTCAGGGATTTCATATACTTGACAATATAGGTTTCTATATATTTATCACTATAATACTACTCTATCTTGCTATAACTAGACGTAAGCATGAATTAGAAGGTGTTTTTTTGTTATTACTGTCTGTCTTTCTTTCTGTCATTCTAGGACCTGTTAATTCTGAATTTCGCTACTTATACTTATTTGTTATTGCTATACCGTTTTTAGTTGGTGCTGTATATTTACCGAAACCAAATATAAAAAAGTAAATAATACCACCAATCGTTAAGTCGATGTGTTTGTATATGAGATGCTCCTCATTAAATATTTTTTAGAACACTCAATTCACTACATCTTCACATACACACCCCAAAGAACGCTTGTGTGTTTTTATGTTATAATTCACATAATTTGATATGAAAAAATACTTAAAAAAATCAAGGCTTATTAGGCAAACCTATAAGCACGCATTGCATCACAAAGCTAAACTCATTAACAAAGTTAATAGTTATAAAAAACCAAAAAACACCCCGGCCTGGGAAGAATACATTAACTTTGCATTAAACAATCAGCTTGATAAAACAAATTTTGTGCCACTAAGCAACCAAAAGTATTCTGGAAAACACTCAAAGCAAGTAATTGCATACTACTTACCTCAGTATTACCAAATAAAACAAAACGACGATTGGTTTGGCAGGGGCTTCACAGAATGGAGCAATGTAACAAAATCTGTTCCTCAATTTTCTGGGCACTGGCAACCCCACCTACCGATAGATGTGGGCTTTTATAATCTTGAAACAACTAATGTTATGCATAGGCAAGTTGAGCTAGCAAAAATGTATGGAATATCGGGTTTTTGTTTTTATTATTATTGGTTTTCTGGTGGTGAAAAAATAATGGAAAAACCAATAAATAATTGGCTTAAAGATAAAGATTTGGACTTCCCTTTCATGTTATTCTGGGCAAACGAAGACTGGACAAACACCTGGGGAGAAAGTGCAGACCTTGGCACAAAAACCTACAGTGCCAAAATGAAAAAGACAGATGTTGAAAAATTTGTTAAAGATATATTGCCTTTCTTACGTGACAAAAGATATATTACAGTGGATGGAAGACCTCATGTTATAATTTATCAACCAATTAAAGACCCATACTTGCCCACGTTTATTAAGGAAATTAAAAACAAGATTCAGCGCGCCGGAGTAAACAAGCCTTTTGTTTCGTTGGTATTCCCTGATACTTTCGATGATAATTTTGATCCTAGAGATTATGGTGCGGATGGGGCAGTTGAGTTTGGTGCTCACCTAAAGACAATGCCTCAAGAGATTGGCTCAGAAATAACCAGTAGAAAACTCGTCAACCCGTTAGCTAAATTAACTGAATACGACATGGAAGGCTATATAAATTCAAACCAAATCAACCCCACAACAAGCTATCCATTATTCAAGGGAGCTATGACCTATTTTGACAATACCGCCCGCAAAATATATACAGGGGCACAGCTTTTTGAAATTTCACCAGAACTTTATCAGAAATGGCTTCTTAATTCATTAAGAAACTCAACAACTGATCAGGTGTTTATTACCGCCTGGAACGAATGGGCAGAGGGCATGCATCTTGAACCAGACCACAAATACGGGTACGCCTACTTACAGGCAACAAAAAATGCGCTTGAAGATTTTGAAAATAAACAATAGTTATTCTACGTATTTATATAGTGATTTATAGGACTTATCTGGTAGTTCGGCTACCTTGCCATATCTGTTAACTGTATACATTGTTTTGTTTGTATATTCATGCAATATCTTACCAAAAACTCTTTCAAGCGCATGCGCTGTTGTACTATCGACCTGCCCTGCTTCAGAATGAAAATCTCCAGGTGATACTTTTGAATTAAGTATTGGATCGAGAAAATCAACCCGGCACCAAAACATTGTGCCTGCAAAAAAAGGATATTTATCTTGGTTATTTAAGACATCGAGTATGTTGCTATCATCTGTAAAGTAACTCATAACCACCGCTACATCACGCCTGTTGCCACCCATGTACCTGCTTAGTGAGGCAACATGGCTTTTAGCTCCAACAGCACCAGTATTTTTTTTACGTAAAACAGTAGTGATGTTATTTACCTTTGCTGGAATCAGTTCGTCTAATAAACTGTTAAGCCACTCGTTGCCGTCGTTTCTATGCTTACTCTTTTTGCTATGAAGTTTTAGTATATATTTGTAGTGCGCGTGCTTCTGTATCTCTCTGGCGCACACCAAAAATGGTAACACGTCCCTTCCTCTGTTTGGTAAAACAAATAGATTTGTTTTCTTATGGTGATCATTAATCTTGCCGATATCAATATTTTTATCTTCTGGGCGCACCGAAACAAACAAATCGAAGTTTTCGTCTATTCTCATTAACCTACTCTTAATAGTCTCCCAGAGATCTGGATAATACAAGTGGACCACAATCGCAAGTTTTGCCGACTGTGTAGTTTTAACAGTGTGCGCCTTGACGGATTTATTGTATTTGGAATTTCTTGTCTTCTTTATTGTTTTTCCTATAAATTGGTTTTTAGCAACTACCTTTCTCAACACCTTTTTTGTGGTAGTTTTCACGCCATGTTGACGCAAAGAGTCAATAAACACACCGGGCAATTTTCCTGCCAATAACTTTTGTGCCATATTTGGGTGACGAAGCTTAACCAACCTGTTGGGGTTGATAACTTTATCTGCGCCATACTGTGCCCTATATTTTTCTAGTATTTCCACAAAATACTTGGTGTCTTCTTTTGGGTCGTTTTTTGAACCTCGCGTTCCTTTACGAATTCGATAGTTAATCGTATTGTTTGGTGCTAGTTTGAATTTTTTTCCATCCAAAGACATCCCAATAAAAAAGTCCCAATCTTCAGCCACATGCTCTACTTCGAACCTCCTAGAGCCAATAGCACTCTTTCTGATTAGTGATTCGGGAGTAATATGTAGAAGTTGAAGTTGCAAGCCTTCTAGGCTGAATTCAGGAAAGCTCGTATCTGGGCGCCCCAACCATTCACCAACAAAATGCCAATTAGGATACACCACATCGGCCTTGAACCTTTTTGCAATAGAATAGCTTTTGCTTATGTAGTCTGGATTAAAAAAATCGTCAGCGTCTAGATAGCTGATATACTCCCCTTTTGCAAGTTTTAATCCCTGGTTACGAGTATATACCACCCCCTTGTTACTACGGGTTACATACCTTATGTTTTTATCTTTATATTCGTTGATCTTCTTTTTGATTACAGTGTCACTATTGTCAGTCGAGCCATCATTTATAATTATAAGTTCGATATTTGGATAGGTCTGCGCCATAACGCTGTCAATGGCCTCGCCCACGTATTTTCCATAGTTGTAGTTAGTTATAATTATTGAGATTAGCGGTTTTGTCATTCCAATTAATTTAGCCCTCTTGTTACCTATACACCCTCAAAGGTATAAGACATTACATCAATGATATCATGGCAATAATGAAGGCTCAAAAGTACTGTTTACAACTATTAAAGACATGTGAGTTGTGTTGATACATGTTAAAATATACTCATCATAGAAATGGTTCAAATAATTTAATGAAGATTCAAAACGTTACTGTTAGGCACTTAGGTGAAGAGCGTCAATACGAGCGCGAATACTCAGATGGTCCAGTAGAAGACGAAATGTTAAGCTTGGTAAAGTCAAGCGATTTCAAACAGAAACGCCAAACAATGCTTGCAAGTAACCCTTCGTGGGCGATGTATTACCATTTCACTCCTTTGCGTGGTAATCTTGTAAACTGGAGGGATTTCAAGCCAGGATCTCGCATACTTGAAATTGGGGCTGGTTGCGGAGCAATAACCGAAGCCTTGCTTGAAACCGTAGATAGCTCAACAACTGTTGACGCTTTAGAACTAACCGAAAAACGAGCTTTAATTAATGCACATCGTAACAAAAAATATTCAAACTTAGAGGTAATTGTTGGTAACCTAGAAGATTTTGATAAAAAGAACTATGACTATGTAGTCTGTGTGGGCGTTTTGGAGTATTCAGGTAGGTTCATTTCTGGCGACACACCTTATCAAGATTTCCTTAAAAAACTACTAGGATTTTTGAAGCCGGGAGGTGAGTTGTTGTTAGCGATAGAAAACAAGCTCGGCATCAAATACTTTAATGGCTCCCGTGAAGATCATATAGGCAAGCATTATGAATCTCTGATGGATTATCCTCAGTATGACGGGATTCGTACATTTTCAAGAAAAGAACTTATCGGTATGTTTAAGAGTGTCGGTTTTAAAAGCACTGAGCTGTATCTTCCATTGCCGGACTATAAAATTCCAAAAATTGTTGTTAATGAGAAACTCCTAAATTCACCTGACAACCTATCTTTTATTACGCGTATAGCTCCAGCACCAGCGTTCGACCAGCCGAGAATTCACTCGGCGTCCGAACAATTGCTTACTAAAAGTGTCATCGGTGCTGGTTTATATGCAGATATGGCAAACTCTTTTCTTGTAAGGGGTGTTAAGTAATATGCCGTTAGATAAAAATACAGTACTAGCATCGTTTGGGCAACTTAATCGTCATGAGCGATTTCAAATTGTTACTAAAATAATCCAAGACGAAGCAAAGGTTTTTGTACGAAAAGAGGCATATTCAAAAGAGGCATTTGATCATATTAAATCTTTGTCTTTAAATCACAAAATCATTGCTAATGCATTTAAAAATAAATCTGGCGTTCGTTTGGTGTCTATTACAAATACTAAACAAGATCAGATCGATTTTGAATATATTTCTGGTCAAGATCTAGAACAAAAAGTCTTTAAGCTAATCCTTAAACATGACTATGAAAATGCCAGTAAATACATAAACCGAGTTTTTGATATTATTGATCACCTATCTTCAAAGCGTAATAAACAGGAAGATGAAGTGGTTAGAAAAATTAACGATATTTACGCCGGTTCTAGTAAAAACTATATTAGCCCAGGTATTATCGACCTTAATCTTGATAATTTTTTTGTGGACAATAAGGATAAGCTCGTCATGTTTGATTATGAGTGGGTTTTTAACAGTCCGGTGGCTATTGAGTTCGTTGTAACAAGACTTCTTTATGTATTCTTTGCGCGAAGATACGATGCTATTGCTCAATTACCAAACGACAAGCACACCTTTACGTTGATGGATAGCGGTCAAGATAAAGTTCTAATCCCCAACAAGCTGTTTAGTTTATATAAAAAATACTTAAGCAAAGACTCTATTAAAAAATATCTTCAAGCCGAGGCTATCTTTCAAAACTATGTTACTAATAATCGAGTAACAAATATAGGGAGGGTACTTTATAAATATTCAACCAAGCTTGTATCTTCACCCGATCCAACCTTCCCCGAAAGGTTCGAGTCTCTACAAAATCGCTTCAATGAACAAATTGCACAGATCACCAACTTACAAACCGTTATAAATAATCAGCAAGAAGATATCTCAAAACTACGTACAATTATTAGCAACATCGAAAACTCTCGCTTATATAAGGTTGTGAGAAAAATTCAATCCGTAAGTAAAAAGTTAAAATAAACTATTGTTTGTTAATAACGATCTCGTGTTTAGGGTGAATTAATGCGTGCTTCATGCTCCACCCTCCACTAACAAAACTACACGCATCCTCAACCCTGCAATATACTCTCTCATCATGATTACTTGCAATTGCACCAGAAATACTATAGGAACCATCTGTAAAAATATTGTTAATAATGAATCTGACTTTTAATTTATCACCCTTTGTAAGATCTTCTACGGGTACACTCTCAATTAAAGTATTGGTAGCAAACAGAATGTTTCCAAATGAATTTTGAATAACCACACCGACTCTTGGTTCTATTAATTTTTCCTTAGCCAGAATATTCGCTTCTATAACTATTTCTTCATCTGGAGAGAAAGCTCTTTTTGCTCTATTTGATGAACTCATTATTGAGAAATTTATGTCTGCTTCACCGGTTCCGTATCTTTCAATTTTTTGTTCTTTAGTTAGTTTAGTTTTACCTGAATCTCTGTTTGGTTTATTTTTTGAGACAGGAGAATTGTCCTCCAGATTTATCACTGTATACTCATTTGCTATCTCTTTAACTGCACCAACCTTAACTATCTTGCTCTCATGAATAATCATTGCCCTGTTGCAAAATCTTTGAACAGCATTCATGTCGTGTGTCACCAAT
>CAZTWB010000016.1:0-17921 GCA_964617035.1 uncultured Candidatus Saccharibacteria bacterium | reverse complement strand
GCGTGTAGGCCTGTTTAGTATTGTCATCTAACTTTCTAACTAGTCTTTGCGCCATAACTAACCGAATTGCAGATGCAAATAACGGGTTAGCGCCAATAACATCAACCAGTCTAGTTAGAGCTGCAGAGGCTGAACCAGCATGGAAGGTAGATAGCACTAGGTGACCTGTTAAGGAGGCTTGCAATGCAGTTTTAGCAGTATCCATATCTCGCACCTCACCAACCATTACGATATCAGGGTCAAGACGCAACACAGCCCGTAATTTTTCGGCAAAGTTTACTTCTTGTGTGCCTTTGCTATTGACTGGAATCTGAGTTAATCCCTCAAACTGATACTCAACCGGATCTTCGATAGTAATAATCTTTCGACTATCATTATTAAGGGAATTGAGCATTGAATATAGAGTTGTGGTCTTTCCAGAACCTGTGGGCCCAACAACTAAAACTAGGCCGGTTGGTTTGGCGATAATATCGTCTACTATTTTTCTTTCCTCGGGATTAAGTCCTAATTTATCGAGATTATACATATCTTGGCTTAAGTTAAATAGTCGCATAACTATATCCATGCCATGGATTGTTGGAACGGTTTCGACCCGTAAGTTAACATCCACATCCGCACCATCTGCCATCCTAACTCTTTGGGCAATATGGCCTTGTTGAGCATCTGGCGCCTGGGTCGATAAGTTTGCCGAGCTAGCAATAGCAGAAACTAAAATTCGATATTTTTCTGGAGTCATTCTTGCTATTGGGTGGAGTACACCGTCGATTCGGAACCGAATTCGCACATATCCTCGCTGGTTTTCAGTGTGAATATCGGATGCCTGCAATTTATGAGCTTGATGCACTAGATAAGCCAACATGTCATCAGCTCGTACCTGTTCAAGCATTTGTGAAACCCTCTTAATAAGATCCTCGGTTCCGGCGTTAGTGATACTAATATCCTCGTATTCTACCTTACGCGGAGGATCATACAGACGCATATATTCTCTGTATCCACTATCAGAAATTAATGCAAAATTTGTTTGTTGGTCTAAAAATCGTTGTTTGAAGCTGGATATTGTAGTTTGAGATGTTGTATTAGTAATACCGAAAGTAATAGAATTTGAATCTGCTTGGATAGGAATAATTCTTAGTCTGTAAAGCTCATCTTTGGATAAGATATCTTTGTACAAAATTTTATTGGCAATTTGAGAGGTATCGATATAGGGCAATCCCAATATGCGTGCACGCTTTAAAGTTGACTGTTCGTCATCAAATCGAGCATCTTGACTCATTGTTCATACCCACCAATCTGAACCACATTCATATGTCTCTATTTAAACACAAATGATACACTATGTGAATGCGTGACATTGTAATAATAGCTAACGACATTAGAAGTACCCACAATGTTGGATCATTGTTACGTACTGCAGATGGATTTGGAGTTAGTCATTTTTACCTAACTGGGATTACACCGTACCCTACCATTGACTCCGATCAACGTTTGCCACATATCAGCCAAAAGCTTACGAAGCAAATCAAGAAAACAGCCCTTGGAGCAGAAAATTCCATTTCTTGGAGCCATGAAGATAGCCTCCAACAACTACTAAAAAAGCTAAAAAATGATCGGTATACAATAATTGGGCTAGAGCAGTCTAGTAATAGCATAAAACTCAATAATTACCAACCGCCAACTAAATGTGCCCTACTGCTTGGTGCTGAAGTTGACGGCATCCCTCACAACCTATTAAACCAATGTGACGATATTGTTGAGATTGCCATGTATGGTCAAAAAGAGTCCTTTAATGTAGTCCAAGCTACTGCTATTGCTCTATTTGTCTTGCGAGAAGCTTAAGCTTGTTGTATAGTTAAATCATGAGTCGCGCCAAGTCGCCAAAAACAAAAAAACACAATAACTTAAAACCACATCATCGTCATACTAAGGAATATTTAAAGCATTACTACCCATTTATTCCACTTTTTGCAAGTATTGGTTTTTTAATCATTGTATTGTTTAGTCCTTTCCAAAAAAGCAACCAAGCCGTATTAGGCGCGTACTCAAACATAACTCCCCAGCAGTTACTAAGTGCAACTAATACACAGCGCCAACTTATGGGTAAAAATACTCTTACAATTAATCCTCAACTTCAAAATGCCGCACAAAACAAAGCAGAAGATATGGTTAATCACAACTATTGGTCACACAAAACTCCAGATGGTAAAGACCCCTGGATGTTTATTGCAAATGAAAATTATCAATACCAAAAAGCTGGAGAAAATTTAGCATATGGATTCAATGACAGCGCCTCAACAATAGATGGCTGGATGAAAAGTGAATCACATAAGCGTAATCTCCTTGATAAGGATTTTACGGAAGTTGGTTTTGGTATTGCAGATAGCGACAACTTTAACGAAAGTGGTCATTCAACAGTAGTAGTTGCAATGTATGCTGATCCGTTACCTCCTGGCGTAGTTAGTAGCACACAATCCAATCAGACTCATATTTTAGGCGATAGTAAGTCAGTATTAAATGCGAATAAATACACTGGATCGACATGGGGCGTTTATTTAGTAGGAGCGATTATGGGCGTGTCTGTAATGTATCTCGCAGGGGCGCATGGTAGTAGTCTTAGAAAAAAAATAAAAAAGGGAGAGAAGTTCATAATAAAACACCCCTTGCTCGATAGTGCGGTAATCTGTTTGATTGCATTAGGGGTCATTATGCTACGTTCGGCAGGACAAATTTTATAACTATGTTATAGACAAGATATTTCTATTTAATTGCAATATTCTCTTCCCCAAACAATGGTTTTAGCTGTTCTATAACTTGATCCGTAATGTCTATTTTAAATGGCAGTTTCATGGCCTGTTTTTTAGATTCTTTACCAAGAACTAAAATAACCTCAGAATCGCCTTTGTGTAAGGAGACAATCTCTTTCAATTCAATAAGCTTAGCATTATCCGATGCATCGTGAAGTCTAATGTATAATTTTTGTTCCGGTTTAATTGTTCTTTTAACCTCTTTCATTTTAATCCGTGACTCTTTGGGAGTACGTTTCTTGCGCCCGGTGGGTTGGTATGCCTCAGCTTGCTCTAGCGTAACCTGTCTGGCCTCATCAACAATTATTTTGACGTCTTCACCTATTACTCCAGATTTATCTTTTGCCGAAACCTTTCCTTTTACAATAACAACAGTATCCTTGTTCCATATTCCAATAGTTTGCTGAAACACATTAGGGAAAACTATTAGCTCAATTTCTTTCTCTCCGTTAGTCAGCTGAATAAATGCCATCTTTTGGCCGCTTTTGGTTACAATCTCCCTGGCATCAATTACCGATCCTCCTATTGCGACCACTTTGGAATCGTGACTTGGCTTGATCTGTTTAATATCAACTGTAGTTTCAGCAAGGATGTTTTTGTATGCATCAAGTGGATGTTGGGAAATATATAAACCCAATAACTCTCGCTCCCAAAATAACTTATCGTTAGAATTATAGGAACCAACTATTGGTCCAAGTGTCAACTCTGGTCTAGCCGATTCACCATCTAAGTTACCAAATAGGTCAGTTTGGCCGCTATTTTGTTCTTTTTGAATTTTTGAGGCAAACGCCATAATCAAATCAAGGTTATCAAGTAACTGCAATCTATCTGCTAAACTATCGAATGCGCCAGCCTTGATTAAGCTCTCTATATTTTTTCTATTAACTATACTTGGGTTTACATTTGCAAAAAAATCATCGATTGTTTTGAAGTTTCCGTTTTGTTGTCGGACTCTTAGTATCTCTTCAACCGCATTCGTGCCAACATTCTTTATAGCACTCATACCAAATCGTATTTGCAATGATTCTGGAACAACAGCAAATTCTAAGAACGATTCATTAACGTCTGGCTGCAAAACCTCTATCCCCATATTGCTACACTCTTTAATCTCAATGGCCAATCTATCTGTATCACCGTAGGCGCTAGTCATTAACGCCGCCATGAAGGCCGATGGATAATGTGCCTTTAAGTATGCAGTTTGATAGGCAATGAGTCCGTAGCAAGCAGCGTGAGATTTATTAAAACAGTACGCAGCAAAATCTTCTAATTGCTTCCAAAACTTCTCCATTACAGATTTACTAATTCCAGATTGGTTTTGGCCACCAACAATCATTTTGTCTTTCATTTTGGCCATCAATTCAGCATTCTTCTTGCCAATAGCCTTTCTTAACGTGTCAGCTTCACCGCCACTAAAACCACAAACTTCTTTACTTATCTGCATAACCTGTTCTTGATAAACTAAGACTCCATAGGTGTTTTTTAATGCATTTTCCATAGATGGGTGAGGATATTGTATCTTCATTGTTCCACGTTTTCGCCCGATAAATTCATCAATAAACTGCATAGGTCCAGGTCGATACAAAGCAACCATCGCTACAACATCCTCAAACTGCGAAGGCTTTAGCTCTTTTAAATAACGCTTCATACCTGCTGACTCCAACTGAAATACCCCCGTTGTATCGCCGGCTTGCAATAGTTTGTATGTTTTATCGTCATCTAAGGGCAGATTATCGATATCAATATCTTGACCATGAACTTTTTTAATAATTCTCAGTGTGTTTTTTATTATCGATAAGTTGGAAAGGCCTAAGAAATCCATTTTAAGCAGCCCCAGCTCCTCGATTGGACCCATTGAGTATTGAGTAGATATCACCCCCTTTTGCGCTCTCTCAAGAGGAGCATACTTCACAATATCATCAGGCGCAATTACAACGCCCGCAGCATGAACTCCATGAGATCGTATTGTTCCTTCGAGTTGAATGGCAAAATCAAAGACTTGCTTAGCGACCGGGTTATTTTGATATTCTGATTTTAGTTCAAAATTATCTTCTAGAGATTTTTTTAGGGGTATGTGTCGCCCTTGGACAGGAGGTGGAATCATCTTAGCTAGCCTGTCGGCATCAGCATATGGAACATTTAGTACCCTTGCGGTGTCACGTACAGCATTTCGTGCAGCCATACGACCAAAAGTTACAATATTTGCCACCCTTTCCGAGCCATATTTTTCAACACAATATTGTATAACCTCATCTCTGCGAGTATCTTGGATATCTATGTCAATATCTGGCATAGAAATACGATCTGGGTTTAAAAAGCGTTCAAACAGCAAATCATACTGCATCGGATCGAGCTCAGTGATACGCAAGGCGTACGCAATAATCGACCCCGCTGCACTTCCACGACCTGGACCAAAAACAATACCTTGGTTTTTCCCCCAATTAATAAAATCGGAAATTATTAAGAAATATCCATTGAAACCCATTGTATCTATGACCTTCAATTCATATGAAGCCCTTTCAGCAATATTGTCAGGTAGAGTTTTCTGAGCTTCGGATACTCCTAACTCTTTTGATTTTTCAATAGATTGTTTGCCGTACCTCCAAGCTAAACCTTGATAAACTAGCTTATGCAGATAGGTCTTTTCGGTTTCTTTTTTAGGGACAGGAAATTTTGGTATCAAAATATCGCCGAGCTTTATCGAAACATCACAACGATCGGCAATTTCTTTAGTGTTGGTAATCACCTCTGGATGTTCTGTTCCCCACCTTTTAATAATTTCTTTAGGGTCAGTAACATGAAGTGGAAACTCCTTCAATGACATGCGTTTTTCGTCAGATAATAACGATCCTGTTCCGACACACAACAATACCTCATGAGCGTCTTGATCCTCATGCTTAAGATAGTGAGCATCACAGGTGACCACCACTTTGATATTCAATTCTTTACCGATTTGAAGAACTTGCCTATTAATCTCTCCCTGCTCTTCGTTATATAGTGGATTATCCGGATGACCGTGATCCTGGATCTCCAAATAATACCGATCTTTGAAGGTTTTCTGATACCAAGTAGCAATCTGTTTGGCTGTTTCGTATTGTCCATTCTTCAATGCGTCGCCAAGTTCACCCCCCATGCACGCACTTAACGCAATCACCCCCTCGTTATATTGTTCAAGTAAGTCATGATCAATCCGTGGGAAATAGTAATACCCGTCGAGATTTGCAATAGTACTAAGCTTCATTAAGTTTTGATAGCCAGTATTATTAATTGCCAGCAGAATCAAATGATATCTCTGTTTATCTTTTACCGGGTCTTTGTCAGTATGTTTGCGCGAAGCAACATATGTTTCTATGCCAATTATAGGTTTGATTTGTTTTGATTGTGCTAATTTATAGAATTCGATCGCACCCGAAAGAGTGCCATGATCGGTCATGGCGATGGCTTGCATACCAGAGTCACAGACAAAATCCAATAATTCTGGCAGCTTTGTTAAGCCATCAAGTAAACTATACTGTGTATGATTATGTAAATGTACATAATCACTAGCAACAATCTTATTTCCCATGCAACCTTTAGTATAATAAAAAGTTCAGAACTAAGCGATATGTAAGGCTTGTATTACAACGTATTACTGCTGACTTTTTTCGATTGATTGTTGCACCGTATTGACAGCTGGGCCGATAATTGGAACTTCGTTGAACAATGATAACAGCCAAGCTGTCAGCGCCACAATTATTGCAGCACCGATGATGGTTCCGACACTAAAGAACATCCCTCTAAGAAAATTCTCTTTATATAATTGCCGACTACTCACATACTGTGTAGTAAACAAAACCTCTAGAGCTCTAGAAGCAATTTGAGCATCCTTGTTATTTAAAGCTGGTTTTTGTTTTTTCATGTAGTTGTTTGTTTATGATGATTGAAGGTACTTTTTAAGCTGATTCTTTGCTGAAGTTACTTCCTTGATCGCTTTTTCTAGCTCTGGGTTAGTGGTTTCACCGCCACGAACTGCACTAATTACCTCTTTAGCTTTTACTTGAGCTTTCTGAGCAACATCTAAAGCTTTGTCAAGCTCTTCCTTGCTCCTACCTGACAAATCACTGGCTTTAGATTTTCCTTTTGTAATCAGAACGTCTAGTTCACTATATAAAACTTTTAGTCTCTTTTCTGCCTCAGCAAAGACTTTTGTTGCAGTGTCTTTGAGGTCTTTTCTGGTTTCTTTTCCACTCTTAGGAGCCGTCAGTATGCCCGCCACTAAACCTACTACTACGCCCAACATAGCGCCCACAGCAAATTTACTTCCATTATTACTAGACATTATTTTGATCCTTTCTTGTTAGTCATTTCTGCTACTTTTGAAACAATATTGCTAAATAATCCCGTAATTGCAACTGGGCCAGCTGTCTTTCTAAAATAGCTACTGACAACTTCTACATCATCCATAACCTCATTTGCCTTATCGGTAATAATCTGGATCTTTTTCATTAACTTGATTACATAAACGGCAATAATAATACATAAAACAAGTAAAATAGCTAAAGTTACCGAAAGTATAACAACCAATATTTCGTATGCGTCCATACCAAGGATAATACTACTCTTTTAGACGTTTTACAAGGTACCTTCGAAACTCATCAGATATTGTTGTGTGTGATAGTGCAGTATCAACCAGTGCCTCCAGATACTTTAATTTATTGCCAGTATCATGATAAATGCCTTCTATTTGCCTGCAGACTACTAGATTTTTGGAGCACAACTGATTAATTCCTTCGGATAATTCAATCTCACCTCGAGCACTAACTTTTTCTTCTTGCAAAATTGGCAAAATATCTGGCGTTAATAAATACCCACCTACAGAAGCGATATTTGACGGTGTATTATCAATACCAGGTTTTTCGATTAATTGCTCAACTTCATATGTAGACTCATCGATCTTTGATCCCAGTCTAACCATGCCGTATTTATCGGCATCTGTCTTATCAACCTCAATCACCGAAATCACAGATTTTCCCGTTTTTTGATAGGTTTTTAGAAGCTGAACAGCACGAGGCACCTTTGATCTAAAAAAATCGTCTGCAAAAAATACAAAAAATGGTTCGTCGCCAAGCAGATGGGAAGCATTTAATACCGGTCGACCACTTCCGCGTGGCTCTCCTTTTTGTCGAACATAAACAAAGTTAGCCATTTCTGCTATTTGCTTTATCTGCTCTGCTTCCTTAGTTTTTCCCTTAGCAATTAGTTCGTCTTCTAGTTCAACGGCTCGATCAAAATGATCTTCAATAGCTCGTTTTGTACTTCCGGTAACAATAATTATTTCAGTAACTCCAGCCTGGATGGCTTCCTCTACAATCATCTGAATAACCGGCTTATCGATAATTGGGAGCATTTCTTTGGGCATGGCTTTTGTTTGTGGCAAGAACCTTGTACCAAAACCAGCAGCAGCAATCACCGCTTTTTTTACTGGTTGGTTATGGGTCATAATTTTAGTTCCTTTGAAATAAGTTTTTTTGCAAGACCAGGATTAGCTTTGCCTCTTGATTCTTTCATTACCTGTCCGACTAGAAATCCCATAACTTTATCCTGCCCAGACTTTAAATCTTGTACGGCCTTAGTATTCTTATCCAGTACCGTTTTTACAAGCTCCACTAGCTCATCTTCATCAGAAACCTGTAGCAAATCTCTATCCTTAGCAATTCTCAATGGATCACCACCATTATTTACAAGATCCTCAATAATCACCTTTGCACTAGTTGAACTTATCTGATTTGACTCAACCAAAGTACACAGCGCAATAAATGACTGTTCGTCAAGACTAATATCCTCCCAAGAAATAACACCAGCGACAACCATAGCCTGAACATCAGATGCTAGCCAATTGGCGATTTTTTTGGCCTGTTCGAAATTTGCGGTATCCATAATTTGATACATAAACTTGCCAGGAACAAGATTGTCGACAATTGTTTCACTTGTTGAGCCAGATAAATTTAGCTTCTTAAGTCTTTGCCTTAGTTGGTTTGGAGTAAAATTCATATCTTGTTTTACAGACTCAATCTGTTCTTTTGTTAGTACTACTGGTGGCAAATCTGGTTCTGGGAAATACCTATAGTCATAAGCCTCTTCCTTAGAGCGTTGAGAATATGTTTTTTGCTTGGCATCATTCCATCCTCTGGTTTCCTGAACAACCACGCCACCTTTTTCTAGAATTTCTATCTGTCTGTTTATCTCATACTCCACAGCCTTATAAACACTCTTAAAGGAGTTTAGGTTTTTTGTTTCAGTACGAGTACCCAATGTGTCATCCTTGCTGACTGAAACATTAACATCAAAACGCATATTTCCGTGATATAAGTCGGCATCTGAAACGTCTGCATATCTCATCGCTAGATGAAGCTCTTTAACGTAAGCTTTTGCTTCTGTTGCAGAATGAATTTCTGGCTCAGATACAATCTCCAGTAATGGAGTTCCCGCTCTATTTAAATCAACCAAAGAATAATCCTTGCCTTCAGGGTGAGAGTTCTTCCCAGCATCCTCCTCGAGGTGCGCCCGAGTGATGCCGACTGAGTGCTTCCTGCCGTCTACTTCTATATCAACGTGACCACCTACAATGATGGGTTGATCAAATTGAGTAATTTGGTACCCTTTGGGCAAATCTGGATAAAAATAGTGCTTGCGATCGAACTTACTAAACGATTGAGGGGTGGTATTCAAGGCGAACCCCGCCCTCATAGCCAAATCAACAGCAGATTTATTCAAAACTGGCAACGCACCTGGCATACCTAGGCAAATATGGCTAATGAGTGTATTCGGTTGGGCGTCTCGCGCATCATTGCTAACGCCTGCAAAAAGCTTGGTTTTAGTCTTTAGTTGAACGTGACACTCAATACCAATTGTTGGTAGATATCCTTTAATCAGGTAAGGTCGCAAGACAGAATTCATAACACCTCAAGATCTTTCAATGCTTGTCTAATGCTTGCTAGCGCCACCTTGACATCTTTTTCCTTCAACCTCATCTTCGGGTGAGCACTTGCTTTAACTGCTAACTTATGAGCAGCCCACACCCCATCGTTATCAGAAAATTTTTTTTGAGCAGATACTAATTTCTCACCCATATTTTTACCTTTATATCGGCGCCTCGATAATGCTTCTTCGAGTAGTTCATCAGCATGAGAAAGTGCCGAAGGCCAAGTCTCTTTATGGGCACAGTATTTGATAATATTCTTCCACTTTGTCTGAAAATTAGATTTTTTGGTTCGTTTTGGTGCAAACTTAACTACCAAAAAGGCTATTACAAGCACCACGAATACGCCGATCAACACCGCCACCAGCATTTCAAAACTCATTTATTTAATTACTCCTTCTATTTGATTTGCAAAACATAATAATTGACGATCAGTATTCTGTGCAGACATAACCTGAAGCCCTACCGGTAAACCATCAACACTCCCCGATGGTAAACTAATTGCTGGAACACCTACAAGGTTAGCACTTACTGTCATTATATCTGTCAGATACATCGCCAACGGATCATCAATATTCTCGCCAATCTTAAAGGCCACCCTAGGCGCTGTTGGGCCGACCAATACATCAACTTCTTTTAATGCACTATTGAATTCACCAATCAACTTAGTACGTACAGTCTGTGCCTTTTTATAGTATGCATCATAGTATCCGCTACTTAGAACATATGTTCCTATCATAATTCTTCTTTTTGCTTCTTTTCCAAATCCTTGAGAACGCGACAACTCGTAGCTTTCGTTTAATGATTCTACCCCTTCAGCATGATGACCAAAGCGCAAACCGTCATAACGACTCAAATTACTTGATACTTCAGCTGGGCATAAAATATAGTAACAAGCTAGAGACAACGATATTGAAGGCAAGCTGACCTCGACTATCTTGTGACCCTGCTTCTCGATCTTTAAAATAGCCTCTTTGATATTCTTCTTGATTTTCTCATCTAGACCATCTTCAAAAAACTCCTTAACCACCCCTATTCGAAGTTTTTCTTGTTTAGCTAGATCGGCATATGAATTTTTGTCACGTTCGATAGTTGTGCTATCTAGACTATCTTTGCCAGCCATAACGTCTAGCACTAATGCCGAATCTTCAACCGTTCTAGTAATTGGACCAATGACATCAGTACTACTAGCCATCGCAATCACCCCACTACGGGAAACCAAACCATATGTTGGTTTATAGCCTACAACTCCACAAAAACTAGCTGGTAAACGAATAGAACCCCCCGTATCTGTTCCCAAAGCAAAGGGCGCTAGGTCAAGCGCTACAGCCGAAGCAGATCCCCCAGAAGAACCTCCAGGAACTCGTTGTTTATCATGAGGATTTTTTGTCGTAAAAAAATCGCTGTTTTCAGTACTAGACCCATGAGCAAAGGCGTCAAGATTGGCTTTGGCGACACAAATCGCTCCTTCGGCTTCGAGCCTCTCAATTGCGGTCGATTGATAAGGAGCATCGAAGTTTTTTAACATATTGCTTGATGCAGTAGTTTTAGCACCAAAAACTAAGAAATTATCCTTTGCAATAAAGGTTACGCCCGCTAATCTACCGACCTTTTCCCCTTTTTTTATAGCTTGATCAATTTCTTTGGCTCGTTTTTTTGACCGAGATACTATCGGTGCTACAATTGTTTGATATTCTTTAGCTCTATCTATGCGCTTTAATGAATCCTCAACTAATTCAAGTGCGCTCAATTCCTGAGACTGAACTCGCTTAGCAATTTCAGCAATAGACAACCAATGTTTGCTCATAATCTATTCAATCACTCGCTTCACTTTAATTTGATTATTCTCTAGATTAGGTACATTCTTTAACAAATCATCAACTGAAACTCCGTAATCAATAAGTTCGTCTTCTCTTGTTACATTTATCAGTCCGGTAACCTGTGAAGTTGGCTCTAATCCGTCTATATCCACACTAGACAATTGTTCAACATACTTAATAATTTGTTGGAGTTCTTTACTAAATTCATTCAGCTCTTCGGTGGTAAGTTGGATTTTAGAAAGCCTTGCCAATTTTAATACATCATCAACTGTTATCTCTGCCATTTAGTAAAGTATAACAAAAATCAACAAAAAGTTCTTGTCAATATCAAATTATAGGACTAAGATAAAAACATAAGCAACCAGGAAGTGCTTATGTTAGCGATAAATGAAAGACAAATAACATCAGATCACTATCAACCAAACCCTGAATTGGATTTACACCCCCTACTACAAGAGGGTGTTTTTAGTTATCAGACCATTGAAGGTGAAGTTCCGATTGCTGGTACTGATAGTCGATATATCCTTGAGATACCAGATAACCCTATTGATGATACGGTTAACGTAATCGTCTACGGCTTTGCGGGCTCCGAGCCGGCCTACAGAGGATTAGCTAAAGCCATGGCCGAGCAACAAGGATTGATTACCCTAAGATGCAAACTTTCGCGCACTCAAAAAATAGGAGCTTCATTGCATCCATCGCACCTATTCAACCCTATGGCATTATCGTCCAAAATTGTTAGAGGAGCCATCGGCGCATTGCCCGACCACGGCTTAGATGAGAAGGTAAATCTATTCGGTCATTCAATGGGTGGATATATTGGCACACACATCGCTCACCACAAACCTCATTTAGTTGAACGCTTAACACTATTTAGTTCGGCTGGATTGATTGAGCATTCACCAAGAACACTAGCGCCTGGGGTCCCGAAATTACTAGGGCGTCTAGCCTCTGATATTATTGAGCTAGACGAGTTTAAGCCATCGCTGGATGATGTCCTACACTGCTTAAAACATGTTGTTAGAAATCCAGTACTTACCTTGGGCGAGATGATAATCGTCGGTAAATGCGATATCCGCAATATCATCGACCAACTAGACCCTTCTGTCAAATTGGCAATATTACAGGCAAGAGAGGATGAACTTTTTGATCTCAAAGAAGTTGTATCACAGGTTGCCAATAGTACTGACAACTTTAGGGTTGTTGACGATGTTGGTCATGCCTCGCCAATCACTCACCCTTCATTAATTGCTCGTGAATACGCAGACTTATTAAGAGAATCTTCTGAAATAACTGAGCGCCCACTCGTAGCCTAGAGTTTAGCTTTAATCTCCGCAATTAGGTCACGAAGGTCGGCTGCCTTTTCAAATTCTAAGTTGGCCGAGGCGATATCCATTTGACCTGTTAGTTCGCGAATCAATTGAGCATACTCGTCTTTTGGAATCTTTTTCAGATCAAGTTTTGGCTTTTGAGACTTTTCTTCTTGTGAAATACGCTCATCAATGGCCTTAGATACACTTTTTGGGGTAATATTGTGGGCTTTATTGTATCTTTCTTGTATTTGACGGCGACGGTTAGTTTCGTCAATCGCCAGCTTCATGCTCTTCGTTACCACATCGGCATACATAATAACTCGCCCTTCTTGGTGACGAGCTGCACGACCAATGGTTTGCACCAAAGCTGGTTCACTTCTTAAGAATCCTTCCTTATCAGCATCGAGAATTGCCACAAGACTTACTTCTGGCAAGTCAATACCTTCACGAAGTAGATTTATCCCGATCAGAACATCGTAAACGCCAAGCCTTAAATCGCGCAATATATCTGTTCTTTCAAGAGTGTCGACCTCACTATGCAGATATGTCACTTTAATATTTAATTCTTGCAAGTAATCTGTTAGATCTTCTGCCATTCTTTTGGTTAGGGTTGTTACTAACACTCTATGTCCGTTAGCAATCGTGTCACGAATTTCAGCTATCAAATCATCTACCTGACCTGCAACCGGACGCACCTCCACAACGGGATCCAATAATCCCGTTGGACGAATTACTTGCTCTATAGGTTTTTCGCTTCGTGCAAGTTCATAATCCGCAGGAGTAGCGCTAACATAAACTACTTGGTTGATATGTCTTTCAAATTCCGTAAAGGTCAAAGGTCGATTATCGAGCGCGCTAGGCAATCTAAAGCCATGCTCCACTAACACCTCTTTACGAGCTCGATCGCCATTATACATTCCTCTTACCTGGGGCAAGGTCATGTGAGATTCATCAACCAACATTAAGAAATCGTCTGGAAAATAATCTAACAATGTTGCTGGCTGTTCGCCTGATTCACGATTAGTTAAATATCTACTGTAATTTTCAATACCTTTTACAAAACCAGTTTCTTCTAGCATCTCAAGGTCAAAATTTGTTCTTTGTTCAAGTCTTTGGGCTTCTAAAAGCTGTCCATTACTCTTAAAAAATCTTAAACGTTCATCTAGCTCATGACGAATTTTCCCTAGAGCCACTTTGAGTTTATCCTTAGAAGTGACATAGTGAGAACTCGGATAAATAGTCACTTCTTTAGGCTTAGATAAGATTTCACCGGTCAATGGATCCAACTTATGAATTGACTCAACCTCGTCTCCAAAAAAATCAATGCGATAAGCAACTTCTTCACTAGCTGGGAAGATGTCTACTACATCACCACGTACTCTAAACGTCCCTCTATGAAAATCGATATCGTTTCGTTGGTATTGAATATCCGTAAGTTGCCTAATAAGTTTGTCTCGCACACGCCTTTCTCCGACTTTAATTACCTGAGATAAGCCTCCGTAATCATCTACCGACCCAATTCCGTAAATACAACTCACGCTAGCTACAATCAAGACATCTTTACGAGATAGTAAAGAATCGGTAGCTGCATGACGCAAACGATCAATTTCTTCGTTTATCTGGCTATCTTTCTCGATGTATGTATCACTTCGAGCAATATATGCTTCTGGCTGATAATAATCAAAATAGCTAACAAAGTAATGAACTGCATTATCAGGAAAGAAGTTCTTAAACTCAGTGTAAAGTTGGGCTGCAAGGGTTTTGTTGTGACTTAATACAAGCGTTGGTCTTTGTAACTGCTCGACTACATTAGCCATCGTAAAAGTCTTCCCGGAACCAGTCACTCCAAGAAGGACTTGCTCTTTTACGCCATTATTCAAACCTCTTACTAGTTTCCTGATGGCTTCTGGTTGATCTCCGGTTGGCTTATAGCTTGACGATAGTTTAAATTTATTCACTACAAACTATTATAACAGCTAGCCACCTGCCTGTTTGCTTCTGTCAAAACTAATGTTTTTATTATATGCCTCATAAATGTCGCTATACTGCTCTTCAAGTACGTCTTCTATTTTGCCTACTAAAGAATTCGGGTCTGTATCAAATATTACCAAGCTCTTTTTAGGTGGAGAGAGTAACTTCATAAGTTCCGGAATAATATCAGCTGCTCCACCGCTACCCATCAGCACCCCACACGGTTTGCCTGCTTCAAGACCAGAAATGAATTCGTGCAAACTTCCAAAACGGCCACCAACGGTAATTAAAGCGTCGCTTGATTGAACTAAATATAAATCTCTCCCAACATACTGCATGCCTGTAAAATTTATAAAGTCAAAGTATTCAAAAGGTAACCTGTATTTTTTCAGATGTTCTCTTAGTGATGAGGCAGGCGAAAAACCAATACTCATGCCTCCTGCTAATTTCGCACCTTTCGCAGCATAAGAGGGTAAGCCTACCGTTGCGCCGGTTGTCAGAATATGACCATGTTTAGCAATAGATTCTCCTAACAATTCTGCGAGATCTGCAGACTGATCTACCGTATCGCCGTCAGCTGCGCCAGATACACAAATCGTAAAACTCAGATGGCTTCCGTCATCCGTAGTCTTTGCGGAAGGATGTGGATCTGGTCTAAATAAGTAACTCATAAGGCTTCCGGCTTGATTACGTCATTGTCAAGCTGAGCCAAAACCTGTTCTTCAAGATTCTTCTGACCCATGTACCGGATAAATATTTCATTCCATAAAGATTCTCTAAAATGATATATGGCTCTCTTTGAATACGGCGAATCGTTCACATAACTGGCTGCTACATCTAGCATATTTAAGGTTACTGGTCGTTTATCTGCATCAAGAATGCCCACATAATCCATATCACGCCAAAAACCCAAGTCTGGATCAAGATCATACAACAAATCCTCGGCACGACGCCAATGTAAATCCTCCGGCTGAACATGTGGCTCAAATATTTCTGGATGTTTTTCCTTTTCGAGCTTGCCAAAATATCGCTGTATAACTCGCCAGTGTATATTATTGCCACTCATAATTGCACTACTGCTTGGATCTGCAATCAACGTATCAACAATCACTTTGCCAAAATTTGGTTCAACTTGCTTTAATTTAAAGAAAGCCGAATATAATCGTATTTCTTGTAAATAGTGGAAAAGAAGAGGCAAGGTAAATATAGCTATACCTCTCAAGTTAGCTTTAGCTGTAATCGGAAGCATTAATATTACACCTAGCTCTTTAAGATGAGTAATGTTGTGTCGCTTTTTGTGAATGAACGGTGCAGCAATATCTCCCCAGCGTTCAATATCCATTTCGATAACTTCAATCTTACGAGTCTCGAAATCTGTTGGTTTTAACGATTTATACTGCTCATTGAACTTATTGAGCCATTCTGGAGTTTCCGCAAAACGCAATGCGCCATACACCTCACCGAGGTTTTCATGCTTTATCATGCTATCAACTGAACGGTATCCAAGATGTTTCATTATTTGGGTCGGTGGAGTTTTCTTTAACATGGCTTTAGCGACTGACTTTTTTAACACCCAACAAGTTTTGTCTGAATCTACCTTTTCCCATGCTCGTCGCATAAGTGGCATTAACTTCACAGCATCATTCGGGTCATCACCACCGATTCGACGAACCAACCTTTTATTATGATCATCTATTTTTGATAGTAATGCAGAATGTAATTCACGAGGTGACGTATCGTCTGGGTCAAGACCTAGCTCTGCAGTCTTCATGCGAATGCTACCAATAATTTCAGCCGTCAGGCGAACATCAGCACTCGGGTTTCCGCTTGCTTGCTCAAGTTGTTTCAAACTCATTGTAAACATTGGTTCTTTAGCACCTAGTAGTTGTGATAACATTTTGGACATCTGCAACTAGATTACCATAAGCAAGTTAAGTCCGCAAAAGTGAAAATCTACACTGCTGTGATTTGAATTTTCATTTCATCTAAATTCAGTTTGGACTTCAAGATACCTGCTTTTGCTCCAATTTGTTCAACCACACTGGTTGAATTCGCGCTTCCATAAGTTATAGCTGTTTCAATCGTCTGACCCATGGCAACCATAGCTACAAAACCGCTACAAAAAGCATCGCCGGCACCTGTTCTATCAATCACCTTAACATCTTTATACATGCCGGCCTTGTATATCTTAGAGTCATTGATTACATATGAACCTTTGGCTCCATCCGTAACCACCACTATTGGCACATCTTTGTTAGCTCGCTTCATCAATGTGAATAGATCCGCAGTCCCGAATAACTGCTCCATTTCTTCTTTATTAACACTCAGTACTTCAATAAATGGTAGTAATTTTTTGAATCTTGCATGTTGTTTAAGTTCTCCTTTGCCTGGATTTATAGCAATTTTTATCTTCTTCTTTTTGGCATAATTTACTACTTCTTCCAGGGCATCCATATCACCAGATAACGAGCTAACATAAAACCAATCTGGCTTCACTGACTTAAAGCGAGCAGAAGATAATTTAAACTCTGACGAAGCGCCACGATATGTTAGGATTGTTCGCTCTCCTGACGGAGCCAACAGTAATGTTGAATATCCCGTGCCGGCATCTTTAGCAAACCACACAAGACTTGTATTTACATGATCATGAGCTAAGGTATCTAACACAACCCTACCTGCTATATCCTCACCTACTCTGCCCATAAACCAACTATTTAATCCAAGCCTAGAAAAGGTCACGCTAGCGTTTGTTGCTCCACCACCTACGCTATGAACTACTCCTTCAATTTCATTCTTTGTTCCAAGATCAAATTCGTTTACTAAATCGCCATCTTCTTCCTTGACTGGCTTGAATATTTTGCCTTGCAAAAAAACATCTTGAACGGCTGCACCAATCGATACAATATGTACTTTTTTCAAATTACTACCTACACCCTAGCCTTTCCAGCAGATCCGAATACTTCAATCTTCGATTCAACTACTTTTTGTACGGCACCAATAACCTTGCCCATTAATTTAACTACCGCGTATTCGTCTTTATTTTCTGCTAAAACTTTCTCTA
>CAZTWB010000015.1:0-18687 GCA_964617035.1 uncultured Candidatus Saccharibacteria bacterium | reverse complement strand
ATAGTAGACCCAGTAGGCCTAGCTACATTAGCTGTAGGGAGTCCTAATACAGGGTTGAGGTAGAACAAAGCGAACATGGTTATATAATTAACTACGGTAATAGTGTTGATGTGAGTAAATAAATAGTGTACAATAAGGTCTTATGCAATCAGTAATTCAGAAAATTGAAGAAAAATATAAGAAACATCAAGTAGTTGATGTACGTTCTGCCGATACAGTACGTGTTCATCAAAAGATTAAAGAAGGCAATAAAGAACGAATTCAGGTTTTTGAAGGCTTGGTAATCCGAACAGATCGAAAAAATAGCCACACTTCACGAATTACTGTTCGTCGGGCAAGTGGTGGTATTGGCGTAGAGAAAAGCTATCTTCTTCATTCACCGTTAGTAGTAAAAGTAGAGGTTGTTAAAAGAAGTAAAGTTCGCAGAAATTACTTAACCTATATGCGCAAGCTAACAGGTAAATCTGCTCGTTTAACTGGTGTAGATTTTGACAAAGAGGCCGTCAATAAAATTGAAGAAAAACCCGCCGAACAACCTAAGACTGAAGACAAACAAGATTCTAATTCAGCTGATAATACAGAAGCAAAAGACTAAATAAACTTAAATTGCCATAAATCAAGATCACCGATATGGTGATCTTTTGATAGTATATATGTGATGATTGGAATAGATGAAGTCGGCAGGGGTGCATGGGCGGGACCCTTATTGGTTGTTGGGTCACGACGTAAGTCAGGCAATATTATTGCATGCAAGGACTCCAAGAAGCTAACGAGGATAGGTCGTGAAGAATTATTTAAAACTTTTGCTATGTATTACGAATTTGGTGAAGGTTGGGTTTCTGTCGATGAAATAGACCAATTGGGGTTGAGTAATGCCATGCGCCTAGGGGTTGAAAGGGCACTCAAAAATCTTAAAGCTGAACTAAACGAAAAGATTATTATGGACGGTAATATCAATTATTGCCCGGAGGAGTATACCAATACTACATGCTTAGTAAAGGCAGATAACGTTATTAATGAAGTAAGTGTAGCTAGTGTTTTTGCTAAAGTTGAACGCGATAGATATATGTTGCTTGAGTCACACAAATATCCTAAATATTACTTTGAGCAAAACGTAGGTTACGGTACGCAGAAACATCGTCAAGCCCTTAAAGTATTGGGATTAACAAAAATTCATAGGCGATCATTTGCACCAATGAAGGGAATGATAAATGACTAACTATTCTACTGGTCACTATGCTGAACAAATCGCTAGTCAGTACCTGAAAGGCCATGGTTATCAGATAATCGAAACAAACTGGAAGACTCCTAAATGCGAGATTGACATCGTAGCTAAACAAAACGGAGCGATCTATTTTTTTGAAGTAAAATATCGGCGCACTCACAACCAGGGTGCCGGACTAGATTACATTACCTCTAAAAAGCTTTCTCAAATGGCTTTTAGTGCAGAGATGTGGGTGCAAATAAATAATTGGCGAGGTAATTATCAGCTTGGCGCAATCGAAATGAGTGGGGAGGAATTTCAGATTGACAACGTCGTTCTGGATATCTATGGCAACCGATAAGGGTATGGATTAGTGCTGTAATTTGAAATAATCAATAATCTTTTGACGGTCTCTCTTGCGCCAGGCAACACGAGCCTCAATATCTGCAAAACCAATTTTGATGTTGCGTTCTAATGTTTTGTTATCAAGCTTTGGTTCAAAAAACTCGTGGTAACGTTTTTGCCACTTTTCATCATTCATAGCATTTGCGGTATACACAGGCAAGAAGTCAAAAGCTTTACTTTTAGATAGTGTTTCTTCAAACCATAACCAGTTTTGTTCCATAAATTCCCATATAGTTTCTCGGGTGTGACGATTGCGCAAAAACATGGCCATCCAGCGCATAATATCTTGTGGTCGGACAAAACCGTCTTGGCCAAGTGCTTTGGATATTACTTTGTGTGCGACTTTGGGGTCTTTGGTGCTGGATAGCCCACTGGTAATATCGGTTTGAACCTCAGAACTGGCTTGTTGGTATTCATCGATTAATTTATTGATTACATCTGGAGATCCATAACGAACTGCCGAACTTAAAATTGTTGGTCTAATTTCAGCATCGATATCAGTTATTGATGAAACCTGGTTGTATTTGTCTAGAGCTTCACTTATCGCTGGCTTATGTTCTCCGGCTATCATGTAGGCAACCATGGTGTGTCGTAACTGCTTTGTATTAGGATTATCTCTGGGTTGATCATCCCAACCCAGTTTTTTGTACCAATCGCTAGCAAGCTGAATACGGAGCTTTTTTAGCGCATTTTCAGTAGCCTCATGCCCTTCGGTTAACTGGAGTACGTATCCTAATGTTCTGCTAATAAGCGCCCAAACGCTATCGCGATCTTCTTTATGGCAATTAGATATTAATTTGAGGGTAGTTAGAAGTGAATGAGTTCCTCCTCTTGCCAATAGTAAACTATCATTAATAAGGTTAATCCTCGTAACCGCATCGACGGTCATGTTGGCAACTGAACTAGCTAGAAATTCTTGATCTTCTTGGTCTTCGTATTCAACGAAGTAGTGACCACTACCATTAACATTTAACAAAATTGGCGAGTTCTTAAGATGATTAATATTCTGTGTTGGCTTGTTTAGTAACTCATGAGAAAGTTCTTCACTGGCAAGTAGTGGTATCGGCCATAAGGTGCCATTAGTGGCTTCATCTAGCACAAATCTTTTCTGAGACAAGCTAATGATATTGTTTTGATGATTAATTTTCACTACCGGCATACCAGATTGTTCAATCCAGGGCGTCATGAGTTTAGATATGTTTTTGTCGCTAGATTTAGAGAAAGCCTCCCACAGATCCTCGCGAGAAGTATTGCTATAAGCATGTTTCTTGAAGTATGTGTTTAATCCTTTTCTGAAGGCCTCTTCGCCGATGTATTCGCGTAACATTTTCAGAAGTCTACCACCTTTGGCGTACACAATACTTGGATCAAAGAGGGTATCTATTAATTCTGGGTCGGTTACCTTAACACCAACAGGCTGAATATCTTTATAGATATCTCGATTAGAAGTTGTAATGACATCTGTTGACGTGTAGAACTCCCATTGCCGCCAACTAGGATGTAGTTCATCTAATGCGATATGCTCCATGATGCTGGCGAAACTTTCATTCAACCAGAGATCGTCCCACCATTTCATAGTTACCAGGTTGCCGAACCATTGATGAGACAGTTCATGGGCAATAACGAGGGAGATATATTGCTCGCTACTTATTGATGGGTTGTCTGGATCGCTAAGTAGGGCAACCTCCCTATAAGTGATTAGTCCCCAGTTTTCCATGGCGCCAGCATCAAAATCTGGTAGTGCTACCTGATCACATTTCTTAAGAGGATACTTCACTCCAAAATATTCTGTGAAAAACTCCAGCACTCTTACTGCTTCATCAACAGAGTAGCGTAGCTCTTTTTTTGGTCTTGCTAAACTCGACCAAGTACGAACTATAACACCGTCTTTTGTTTTGCTCTCAACGCTGTGCATAGGGCCAGTGACAAATGCAAGCAAATAAGTAGACATTTTTGGGGTAGTTTCAAAGATTGTTGTGGTGCGATTTGCAATTGTTTTTTGTTTAGAGACCGGAGTATTAGACAGTACTACATCTTTACTGTCTGTTGTTAAGGTTAGGTCAAAAGTTGCTTTGGCAATTGGTTCGTCGATACAAGGGAAGGCCTCTCGAGCATAGTGACTTTCGAATTGAGTGGCGATGATTGTTTGCGCCTTACCTTCATACTCAAATTTCGATGGATATATACCCAACATGCTGTCGGTAACTTTTCCCTCAAACTCTAGTTCTAGTGTGTAGTTTCCTGCATACAGTTGATCTTTAGAGTGTAACCGTACTTCGTCATAAGATTTGTGACACAATATTCTAGAAAGTTCAATTTCTTGATCGTCGTTTTTGCTGTGTTTTATGACTTTAGCAGACGTTATGCGCAAATCTCTCTGATGTAATGTAATCCTTTGACTAGGTCTGCCAACTTTTTTCCCAGTGATAACAGCCACACCCTTAAATTTTAAGTTTGTTTTATCTATATCTAGAGTTAATTGATAGTTATTTGGTTGAAACTGTTCGTAGAGATGTCGTAATTTTTTGCTCATTGTTATAGAGTATCATAAATGAAGTCATCGAATTGATTTACTTTTGACAGCAGGAGTTTTCTTAAGTTATAATGTTTGTTGTAAACGTCGACCGACAGGTCGGCTTTTTTCATAGTTTAGTCAAGAAAAGGAGAAATATGGATTTAGATGTAAAACAAATGGCTATAGCACTAAGAGCTATAGCAGAAGAGAAAAACTTGCCAGAAGAGACAGTGCAAGAAATAGTTGAACAAGCACTTGCGGCCGCTTACAAAAAAGATTACGGAGACAGAGAGCAAGAAGTAAGAGTTAGTGTAAATTTACACACAGGTGATGTTGATGCATACCTTACAAAAACCGTTGTCGATGAAGTAGAAGATGAGCAAACCGAAATTTCATTAACCAAGGCTCAAGCTATTCGCAAGAATATTGCAGTTGGCGATACGCTAGAGTTACATCAAGATGTTTCAACATTTGGACGGGTTGCGGCTCAGACAGCCAAACAAGTTATACTACAACGTTTACGTGAAGCAGAAAGAGAAATTATTATCAACGAATATCAAGACAAAATTGGGACAATCGTTAATGGTATTGTGGCCAGGATGGAGGGTCGTCTAATTCGTGTTGATCTTGGAAAGGCACAAGGAATTTTACCAGCAAGTGAACAGATTCAAGGTGAACACTACTATCCAGGGCAAAGATTAAAAGTATTCTTAAAAGACGTAGAACGTGGCTTAAGAGGGCCACAGCTAGTTTTGTCACGTGGAAATAGTGAATTTATTGAATGGTTGTTCAGGGCAGAGGTTCCAGAAATGGAAAGCGGTGCTGTTGAGATTAAGGGTATTGCTAGAGAGGCAGGGGTTCGCAGTAAAATCGCAGTTTCAAGTACTGTTCAAGGCGTAGATCCGGTAGGAACATTTGTTGGTGGTCATGGAACTCGTGTAAATGCTGTGATGAGTGAAGTCGGCGAGCAAGAAAAAATCGATATTGTTATTTGGGATGATTCCATAAAAGAATATATTGTTAATGCATTGAGTCCAACAAAGGTCAGTAGTGTGGATATTGACGAAGCTCGAAAAAAAGCTACTGTAAAAGTGCCAGAAGATCAGTTAAGTATTGCAATTGGTAAAAGTGGTCAAAATGTCAGACTTGCTAGTAAACTGACGGGTTATGAAATTGACATAGTAGGAACAAAAGAAGAGCAGAAGGAGGCCAAAGAAGAGCCCAAACAACCACCAAAGTTAAAGAAGAAAAGTGAACTTGAGAGTAGTTTATTAGAAGCAATAGAAGAACACGGCGAAGAAAGTAATTAGCACTCTTGACTTGCGAGTGCTAATTTAGTTATACTAAAAACAGCGATTTTACGCTACATATAATTTAACGAGGGTATAACTAAAAAATGCCACCAAATTCATCTGATTTTCAAGAGATCCTGAATCATTTAACCGAAAACGCTCTGCGAAGTTTACAGCAAGCCGACGGTATTGCTCGTGCTTCTGGCAGTCCGTATGTTGGAACACAGCATATTCTATTGGGTATATTGGCGCAAGAAGCATCTATCGGTGCAAAAATGTTACAAGATAGCGGTGTAACGCTCGACAGGGCTAGGCTTGCCTTAAACCTAACACCAAAAGCCACAGTTATAAATATGGGCGCAAAAGGTCTGAGTGAAACAGCGAAGCTGACATTAAAAATGGCTTACGAAACAGCTCAGGATTACAGCCAAGAATTTTGTGGCACAGAGCACATTCTTTATAGTATTCTAAGCCAGAAGAACTCTAGAGCAACTGTTTTGCTTCGAGACATGAACACTAATGTCGACAACTTAATAAATGGCCTTGAACAATTTTTGAATAGGCAACAATATGAAGATTCAACAAATCCTAGTGGAGGACGTGTGCGCACAAAGCAAAGGCGAAAGACTGCGTTAGATTTTTTTGGAACAGATCTAACCAGGCTAGCAAAACAAGGGAAGCTAGACCCAGTGATCGGGCGCGAGGCACAGATTAGACGAGTCATTACAATTTTAAACCGAAGAACAAAAAATAACCCAGTATTAATTGGTGAACCTGGCGTAGGGAAGACTGCTATAGTAGAAGGCTTAGCTCAGAGAATTGTTAATGAGGATGTGCCGGATACCTTGCTAGACAAGCGAATTGTTATGTTGGATTTGACAAGCATGATTGCCGGAACAAAATATAGAGGTGAATTTGAAGAACGCCTAAAAAAGGTCATGCAAGAACTCGAAAATGATAAAAAAACGATTATCTTTATTGATGAAGTGCATTTGATTGTAGGGGCGGGCTCGGCAGAAGGCTCACTTGATGCCGGCAATATATTAAAGCCAGCTCTTGCTCGAGGCAAAGTTCAGGTTATCGGTGCAACAACCACAGATGAATATACTAAATATATAGAAAAGGACAGTGCTTTAGAGAGGCGATTTCAACCAGTACAGGTTCCGCAAACTAATCTTTCAGAAACTATGGCGATATTAAAAGGGCTTCGTAAACATTATGAATCTTTTCATAATGTAATGATCCCTGATGAAGTTATAGAGGATACTGTTAATCTGGCAGATCGATATATAAATGATAGGTTTATGCCAGACAAAGCTATTGATCTACTTGATGAAACGGCAGCACATCTGCGAATTGATAAAGGCAGAACACCACCAGAGGTGCGACGCTTAAAAAAAGAACTTAAACTTGTGAATTCTAAAATTGATGATGCCGTAGATAATGAGGATTACGAAAAGGCGGCGCAATTTAAGCAACGTGTTAGCCAAATTGACGATGAGTTAAAGAAATTACAGTCAGTATCAAAAAGCGTCAATGAGCTTACAATGACAAGCGATGACGTAGCAGAGATTGTGGCACGAATAACAGGTGTTCCCGTGCAAAAAGTAATTAGGTCAGAAGCGAAATATTTGCTCAATCTAGAAAGTAATTTATCGCGTTTTGTAATTGGTCAAGAAGAGGCAGTTCATGCTGTTTCCAGGGCTGTACGACGAAATCGATCGGGAGTAAGTAGTGCTAAGCGTCCCATTGGATCTTTCGTATTCTTAGGTCCTACTGGGGTCGGCAAGACCGAACTTGCTAGGGTATTGGCTCGAGAATTTTTTGGCTCAGAATCTGCTTTAGTAAAAATCGACATGAGCGAGTTTGGCGAGCATCATAATGTATCTCGTTTGGTGGGAGCTCCTGCTGGATATGTAGGGTACGATGATGGAGGTCAATTGACAGACAAGATACGTCGTCAACCGTACAGTGTGGTTTTGTTTGATGAGATCGAGAAAGCACATCCTGATGTATTTAATATGTTATTGCAATTGCTTGAAGATGGTCATTTGACAGATTCAAAAGGCCGTAAGATTGATTTTACAAATACTATTGTGATAATGACCAGTAACATCGGTGCTGATAAACTACAAAAAGAAGTTTCTCTAGGTTTTGATGCAAATAGCAAAAATGATCTAAGTGATTTAGACAAGCTTCATGAATCAAACAAGGATAAAGTTCTTGATCAGCTTAAGAAGATGATGCGCCCAGAGTTACTAAATCGTATCGATAAGATTATTGTATTTAGGGCTTTGACTAAAAATAACATTTCTAAAATATTAGATTTACAAGTAAACGAACTTAAGAATCGTCTAGCAAAACAGGGAATAAGCGTAAAACTAACTACATCTGCCCGAAATTATTTATTAAGTCATGGTTATGATTCACTAAACGGCGTAAGGCCAATGCGCAGACTTTTACAAGATACTCTTGAGGATCATATCGCTGTAGAGTTGATTAAAGGTTCATACGATAAAGGGTCGATAGTTGAGGTCGGCACCAAGAATCGTGAACTAGCCTATTCTGTAATATCTGAATAGCTAATTTAAGCTTTAGTGATATATAATTAATGCATATGAAGTTCGCGCGTCGGATTGCTAGCCTACTTGTAACGTTAGTTTTAATAGGTGCAATATTAATAACTTGGTTTGCAAGAGAAGATATCTATGACTGGTGGGTTCTACGCAATTATTCTCCACCCCAGGAAGTAGTATCGCTAGCTGATGAAACTACTATGACTCCATATGGACGACGAATATTTTATGTAAATCAACCAGATATTGCTCAAGCTACACAATTTAATCAGGCATGTAGCCAAGAGACTTCTATTGTTATCGGATGCTATATTCCTGGCAAGGGCATCTACATTTTTAATATAACAGATCAACGACTTGCTGGAGTCAAGCAAGTAACCGCTGCTCATGAAATGCTACATGCTGCCTACGATAGACTTTCTTTGTCTGAGCAAAGACATGTCGATGCGCTAACTAAAGCTGAATATGAGAAATTAACCAATCAAAGAATTAAAGATAATGTTGAAAAATATCGCTCACAGGATCCTTTAGTAGTACCAAACGAGCTCCATTCTATATTAGCGACCGAAGTGAGCGATCTCTCGCCGGAGTTGGAAAATTACTACAAACAGTATTTTATTGATCGTCAAGCGGTGGTTAATTATTCAAATCATTACGAAGCTGAATTTACTAATCGACAACAACAAGTTGCAAATTACGACAAACAGCTAGCTGACCTTAAAAGCTCGATAGATGCTGGCAAAAATGAGTTAAATCTACAGTTGAACGCCTTGAAGGCTGAAAAAAATAGACTAGATAGCTTGATAAACCAAAATAGAATAGCTGAATATAATAATGCGGTGCCTGGTTTTAATGCCAATGTTGGTTCGTATAATGTACTGGTTCGTCAGGTCGATAGCGATATTAATAAATATAATCAAATAGTCCAATCTCGTAACAATATCGCAGGAGAGATGCAAGATTTAGCAAACTCAATAGACAGCCGGCCACAAAGTTTTTGATTATCTGTTAGACTTAAATTATGGCAAAGACAACAAAGAGATATATTTGTTCGAATTGTGGCACTATTTCGCAGTCGTGGTCAGGTAAATGCCATGCGTGTGGAGAATGGAATACGTTAGAGGAAGATGTAGTAGTATCGGTTATAGGTGCCAACAAAAGTGTAGCGCAAAGTCTCAAACCTCAGCCTATTTCAGAGGTGATAGCCGATGAAGAGGAACGATACCCATTGAAGTTCGGGGAGCTAGATAGAATTTTGGGTGGAGGAATAGTTAAAGGTGCGGTGATGCTTTTTGCTGGAGAGCCTGGTATTGGTAAGAGCACCCTATTAATGCAGCTATGTGATGCTTTTGCAAAACAGGATCACTCAGTACTTTATGTTAGTGGCGAAGAGTCCGCACACCAGGTTGGAATCAGAGCAAAACGTCTTGGTGTTAATAATGACAATGTTAAGATTGTTTCGGGAAATGTCACTGAGGAAATAGTAGAATTAATCAAGGTGGGTGGATGCAAACTCGTAGTGGTGGACTCAATACAAACTCTTCAATGTTTGGCAGTTGGATCCTCTCCGGGTACTGTTAGTCAAATAACTAACAGTACTCATCAGTTAATGAATTGCGCCAAGCAGACATCAACTAGCTTGATAATTGTTGGGCATGTTACCAAAGAAGGCACAATAGCTGGACCAAAAATACTTGAACATATTGTTGACGCAGTATTTCAATTAGAAGGGGATAGATATGGCGGATTTAAGGTGCTTAGGAGTGTAAAGAATCGTTATGGATCGACCAATGAGACTGTTTTGTTTGACATGATGGACTATGGTCTCCAGCCGATAGATAATCCATCAAAAGCATTACTGTCTCAAAGGCGAATCACGGATGGTTCAATAGTTCTAGCGACAATGGAAGGATCGCGTCCAATCCTAGTTGAGGTACAGGCACTAGTTAACAAAACAAGCTTTGGGTATCCAAAAAGAGCAACTAGTGGTCTAGACTTGAGTAGATTAAATGTTTTAGTGGCAATGCTAGAAAGACGCACAAAGTTGAATTTATCAGATAAAGACATCTATGTGAATATTGTCGGCGGGATCAAGATCCAGGAGCCAGCAAGTGATTTAGCAATATGCATGGCGATTGGTTCTGCCTCTAGAGGACTAACTCTTAAAAAAAACTGTGTAGTTTTTGGTGAGGTCGGACTGTCTGGCGAGGTGCGTCATGTACCATTCATCGACAAAAGAATTGACGAAGCTAAGAAGCTTGGGTTTGAGGGAACAATTGGTCCTGTAACAAAGAACAATGATTTTCACATTGCTGTAGGTGACGTGAAGGATACTCTAAATATTTTCCTGAAATCAAGTTGAATAAATTGATTAATATCTAATCATCGTGATTATTCCATGGGTTTGACGATTGATTATTGTGTGAATTTCCGTTACTTGATGATTGTGAAGAGTTTGAAGATTGAGTTATGGTTTTGGAGTCGCTAGCATCGTATAACACGCTATCAGTTACTGTTGCTGTTATGGTTGGCGCAGTTCCATTTGCTGGTTTATAGTTTTGGTAAACGACCGAACCTGAAGCACTAATTTCGTAGGAGCCACCGGCAAGCTGTTGGCCGTCAGCAGTAAATGTAACGTTTCCTTTAAATTTATCACCGGATAGTGAGTGAGTACCTTGTACTACAGTTGCGACTAGGGTGTACTGATCGCCGCTCTTCTGTACAGTTAGGGTGATGGTTGGTTTTACGTCCTCACATTTATGGACATCGTCCTTATCGTCGCCATTACCGGATCCACTTGATGAACTATTGCCATGTAATGTGTCGCTTGAGAAGGCGTCAGCACCGCTATCGCTAGTTTCTTGTTTTGCGCGCGGTGGCGTACAATCTGTAGCCAATTTGCCTGATACCTGATCGAGAATTCGCTTTTCTGTTGTTGCTTTCTTGGTATTCTTATACCAAGAAGGGAAGAGGTCATTATTTGAGCCGGGGACACGGGCTCGACCGCCGGGACTTGTCCTTTGAACATACGCTGGCAATGTTTGAATTCCAGCAGGCTTAGCTCGTTCTTCGGGTTTTAGGTTGTCGTGTACCGCATTCATCCAGCCTTTCCAAATCGGGGAAGTCATGTTTTCCATAAAACCACTCATATCTTTCTGTCTAGTATGGTATCCAACCCATACACCGGCTGCATACTGAGTGGAATACCCCATCATCCAACCGTCTTTGGAGTCGTTTGTAGTACCAGTTTTTACTGAGAACTTATGACCTTTGTAGTTATGGATTTTTGTAGCCATATAGCTAGCGTTTGGATCAGATAAAATGTCCGAAATTATATAAGCTGCTTCTGGGTTAACGGCTTGTTCACCTTTACTAGGTTTCCATTCATCAACTACTTTATTATTTGAATCTTCAATTTTGAGTATATAGGTTTGAGGTATATTCAACCCGTTGCGCGATAATGAAGAATAACCATGAACATGCTCATCTAGTCGCAAGTATGCACCGTCGCCAATAGCGGAAGAAGCATAGCACTGAGACTCTTTTGTTAATTGCGAATCCGAGTAGCACTTATAACCACTTTTTAGACCTAATTTTTCGGCAGTTTGAATAGTTTTATCTATGCCCGCAATAAGCATTGCCTTTACGGCTGGTACGTTTCGTGAGCCACCTAGACCATAACGAATAGTGGTTGGTCCAGGGTATCTAAAATCATAATCCCAAAGACAGTTTCCACCTTGCTGAGGACGTTGCTTATTTGTGCAGGGGTAACCTTCAACAGGACCCTGTGTGTCATATAATACCGACCCAGCACCAGAGTTGGTGGTGTTTTCAATGAGTGCCGTATAGTCATATGGCTTAAAGCTGGATCCTGGCGGTAGGCGCATCCGTGCATAATTGTTTTGGCCAAAATCTGGATTACTAAAGTCACTACCCCCAACAAGTGCAACGACCTGTCCTGTTTTAACATCTTCTGCAGCAAAGGCAGCAACGTCGCCGCCTTGTCGGAGCACTTGTTTCAATCCTTTGCTAACTTGATCCTCGGCTTTTTGTTGTAAATCAAGGTCTAGGGTAGTAGTAACCTTCCAGCCACTCCTTTTCACCGCATCTTGTCCTCTAGTCTCTTCTAGTTGCTCTTTGGCTGCCAAAACAAACCAGGGCGATTTTATACCATCATACTTAGGTTTGCGTGGCTTAACTTTGGCAACTGTATCAACTTTTTTTGCTTCTTCTTTTTCCTCGGCAGTTATCATTCCTTGATCTGCCATTTGATCTAATACATAGTGCTGGCGACCAACAAAAGCCTCTTTGTCGAAACTATTACTATACGGAGAATAGTAGGTTGGTGATTTTGGAATCGTAGCAAGCATGGCCGCCTCATCTAGGGTTAAGTCTTTTGCTGATTTTTCAAAATAATCTCTGGATGCGGCCTCAACTCCGTACTCAATCCCTCCATATGGGGCAGTATCTAGATAGCCAGCCAGTATCTGTTGCTTAGAATATTCTCTTTCTAACTCAACAGACAAGATAAGCTCTTTAACTTTACGAGTATAAGTTTGGTCTTTAGTCCAATCCTGAGAAAGCTTTACAAGTTGTTGGGTTATGGTTGAGCCACCTTGCTGGCCACCGCTGAGCCCAAAGATGTTATTAACCCCGGCACGCATAATACCTCTTACATCGAAGCCACCATGCTTGTAAAAATCGCGATCCTCTATGGCTACAGTAGCATCTTTCATGTATTTATTGATGCCATTTTCTCCCACAGGTATTCGTTTAACAGCATCGTAATCTTCAAATAATAAGACTTGGCCTGTTCTGTCGTAATATCTGATGCTTCCCCCAATATTATTGCCAGATATATCCTTAAGATTAGGTAAATCCTTTCGGAAGTAGGCAAACATACCAGCTAGCAGAACAAATCCGATAATGAATGACAGTCCAACAATCTTGAGCGCCATTATCCCACCTTCACGACTAAACCAATAGGCTGCTAGTCGTTTAGGATGTAATCGATAGAAAAATCTTTTAAAACGAGACTTAGGCATACCACTTAGGCGTTCGGCTTTGCGCAGTGCTTTGCTGTCCTTCATCCCCTGAACACGCTGCGATAGACTTCTGTTCACTTTTACGCTTTTGCCACTCCTTGTAGTAAATACGTTTTTATTAACGCGCCCACGACGTTTTGATGTTTTCATTTAAGTACTATTCCTCATCGTTATGTAGATATTATAGCAAATATAACCATAATAAAAGCCATAATTTTAATGTTTTGTTCTCCTATAAAAATTTGTCAATCTGTATTATGATAATAACCATGACATTATCAGAAGAACTAAAGTGGCGTGGTTTTATCAATCAAACCACCATATCTAATCTACAAATCTTAGATGAGAAAAAGCTGAAATTTTATCATGGTTATGACGCCTCTGTCGATTCGTTAACTATTGGTAATTTAGCTGCAATTATGATGGATAAGGTGTTTATTCGTCATGGGTGGCAACCAGTTATTCTGTCGGGCGGGGCAACCAGTTTGATTGGTGACCCGGGGGGTAAAGATTCTGAAAGGCCAATGCAATCAGTTGACCAAGTGACTTACAATGTTGATTCAGTGACAAAGCAGATCACCAAATTTTTTGGGAGTGAGGTTGAATTCGTTAACAATCTTGATTGGTTTAGTAACATGAATGTCTTAGATTTTTTACGCGATGTTGGCAAACATTTTAGCATGACGCCTTTAACTCAAAGAGATTATATTGCAAAACGTCTAGGCGATGGAGGAAGTGGAATAAGTTATACCGAGTTTAGCTATACCTTACTTCAGGGTTATGATTTCTTGCATCTATACAAGAATTACGGAGTTGTTCTGCAGTTAGCTGGTAGCGATCAGTGGGGAAATTCATTATCTGGAGTTGACTTAGTAAGGCGTGTTGAGGGGGCAGAGGTTAACGTATTAACATGTCCCCTTATCATCAATAAAGCTACTGGAAAGAAGTTTGGGAAAAGTGAAGCTGGCGCAGTATGGCTAGATTCTGAAAGAACGTCAATATATCAGTTGTATCAATTTTGGTTGAATGTTGACGACGAGGGCGTGGAAGATTATCTTAAAATCTACACTGAACTTACAAAAGAGCAAATCGATGAGATTATTCAAAATTTTAGCGTTGATAAGTCAAGGCGTCTAGCACAGAAAACATTAGCCTATGAGGTTACTAAATTAGTTCATGGCAAAGACTCTGCAGATGCTGTGGTGCGCGTTACGGATGTACTGTTTGGATCGAGCGACTATTCTTTATTAAAATCTGAAGATTTCGTTGTTTTGAAGACAGAGTTGCCCTTAATATCTACAAACTCTAACTCTTTGATATCTAAATCACTGGTTGAAAATGGTTTTATCCAGTCAAATTCTGAGGTAAGAAGGCAAATTCAACAAAAGAGTCTATATATAAATGGCGTGTCAATATCCGAAGATCGACAATGGAATAGTGCTGACTTTATTGATGGTCATCATGCAATTATCAGGCGTGGTAAAAACCATAACGCCATTGTTCAGCTAGATCAATAAAAACTGATATACTGTTTTGGTATGACAAAACATAGTAATAAATCAATCGAACAATCAAAACATCCAAAAAAGAAAGCAGATCAATATGATAGCGGAAACTACAATTACTTAAAATATTGGAAAGGTCGCGATTACGAGCATGCTTCTGAAGAAATGGCCATACATCGACTACTAAAAGATAAGCATTTTAAAAAGGCCGTCGATATTGGAGGTGGTTATGGACGATTATGCATTCTACTTCAACAATACGCAGATGACGTTACATTAGCAGAGCCTAGTCAACAGCAATTAAATATCGCCAAAGATTACCTTGAAGATTATCCAGAGGTGCATCAGATAAAAATGCAAGCTGACGACTTAAAGTTCAAAGACAGCTCGGTGGATTTAGTAACTATGATTCGAGTTATGCATCACCTACCTGATCCTTCAGCTGAGTTTAAAGAGCTAGCTCGCGTATTAAGCGATAATGGCGTTTTAATACTAGAGATGGCTAACTATGCTCACGGCCGAAACAGACTTAAACATGCGCTAAAACTTAAGAAATTACCAGTTGAGCCAGTTGATATCAGAAGTGCCAAGAACAAGCGTGATGATGAAGTTGCGTTTGTCAATCATAACCCCAAAACCGTAGTCAAACAACTTGCCCATGCTGGATTAAAAGTGGACAAAGTATTGTCAGTATCTAACTTACGATCAACAACATTAAAGAAATATGTACCTCAGAGTGTCATGTTGTCACTAGAGACGTTCCTGCAATCAGCATTAGCTAAGACATATTTTGGTCCAAGCGTATTCTTTTTAGTAAAAAAAGCAAAATAAATTAGCTAAAGAGTATACTACTGATTGTGCACTTGAGTGATAATATTAGCGCAATATCTGGAGTAGGCGACAAGCTAGCAAAGCTATATTCAAAGCTTGGATTGTCAACCGTCGAGGATTTATTAACCAACTACCCCAGGAAATATAACGACTACTCAAAAGTTGAAACTATCGATCGGATAAAGCCTGGTCAAGTATCAATCAAGGCTAAAATTAAGCAGATAAAAGGTCGATACGTTAGGGGTGGTTTGCATATCACTGAAGCAGTAGCTAGCGATGAAACGGGCAGTGTTAGATTAGTTTGGTTCAACCAGCCATACAGAGCTAATGGCATGAACGAAAACGAAGATTATTATATTTCAGGCTTGTTCGAGTTTCGCTATAAACGGCTATCAATAACAAATCCAGCGACCGAATTAGTATCTTCATTTCCAATAAACACAGCAAGAATTATTCCAATATATAGAGAAACCAAAGGGCTTACCTCTAGGCAAATTCGCAAGTCAATAAAAGTTGCTCTTTCAACGCAAGATTTAATATCCGAAACTTTACCCCCAAACTTGGTTAGTGAGCAAAATTTGATTAGTCGTTCACGAGCTATCAAGTTAAAGCATTTTCCAAATAACTCAAAAGATCTTATTGATGCAGACGAGCGTCTAGGGTTCGAAGAATTATTCGAAATAATCTTGGCTTCACAATATGCTCGCCGAGAAATAAATGAAACTGGTGGTATAAAAATAGATTTCGATGCAGAGTTAGCTAAGGCCTTTACTCAAGGTTTACCCTTTATCTTAACAGATGGACAAAAGAAAGCGATTTGGCAGTCATATATTGATATTGGGTCTGGAAAATTAATGAATAGACTGATTGAAGGTGATGTTGGGTCTGGTAAAACAGTTGTAGCAACAATGATCGCTGTTATGGTCATGTCTAAGGGTTATCAAGTGGCGTTATTGGCACCTACTGAAATCCTTGCCCAGCAACATGCCTCAACAATACGGGAGTTACTCAAACCACTCGGTCAAGAGGATCAAGTAGTTGCCTTAACGGGGTCGTTATCGGCAAACAAAAAAAATCATATCCGAGAAGACATCAAGCAGTCAAAGAAATTATTCGTAGTTGGAACGCATGCTTTGATTCAGGACTCTGTTGACATCAAAAGACTTGCCTTGGTTATAGTTGACGAACAGCATCGATTTGGTGTTGAACAACGTCAAAAACTGCTTTCAAAAGTTGGGCATATGCCTCATATGTTAAGTCTAACTGCAACTCCAATTCCAAGAAGTCTCGCTTTAACCATATTTGGTGAGTTAGACATCTCAATACTTAGTCAAAAACCAAAAAATCGGTTGCCAATTGTTACTGAACTTGTGAAGCCGACTGATCGTCAAAAAGTATACAAAGACGTGACAAGACAGCTAGAATCTGGTCGACAGGTGTTTGTGGTTTGTCCGTTGATTAATGAATCGGATGTACTGCAGGCAAAATCTGTGGAGACTACATTCAGCGAGATTAAACAATTTTTTAAAGATTATAAAGTGGATTTGCTTCATGGACGTATGAAGGCAGATGATAAACAACGAGTCATGGAAGAATTCACCAAAGGGAAAACACATATTCTTGTTTCGACGACTGTTATAGAAGTTGGTGTTGATATTCCAAATGCCACTGTTATGTTGATCGAAGCACCAGAAAGGTTTGGGTTAGCACAACTTCATCAACTTCGTGGACGAGTTGGCCGTAGTTCACATCAAGGCTACTGCTATCTGATGCTTAGTGATTCGAATTCAATATCACGTAGATTGCGAGCAATTGAGTCAACAAATGACGGATTCAAATTAGCAGAACTAGACTTAGAAATCAGGGGTGCTGGATCATTGTACGGCACTAGCCAGCATGGAGAACTAGATCTGAAAATTGCCGATTTTACAGATACAAAATTGATAGCAAGAGCCCAAAAGTCAGCAAAAGTGTTTATGCAAAATGACGAAAATCTGTTAAAATATCCCTATATCAAGAAAAGGATTCATGAGCTTCAATCTGTAGTTCATCTGAATTAACCGAAAGGATCTGTTACGAGTAAGTAACATGCAGACAACAAAGATATGTATTCTGGAACAACTCTAACGCCTGTTTCTGGGCGTATTATGGGCGCTCATCAAAAGTTTGACCGTGTTGCTCGTAATCAACTTAGCAAGATACTGCCAAACGATAAAGTTTTCCCTAGCTCTAGAAAAATATTGCATTTTGAAGGAAGAAAGGGGCCAGATGCTATTAAGCGGAAGAGTCCGGCCAGGGATGAACCGTGGCACTATTATAGTCCCTTTGATAATAATGACTCACAGTTGATAGAGTTAATACAATCACATTATTCACAATTGGTTAAAGAGCTTAAAAATGATAATAAAGAACGAGTAGCCTTCGAATCCGCTTGGTTGGCTCATGCTATTGTTGATGGCCTAACCCCTGCTCATCACTATCCATACGAGGAAGAACTTAGTAAAATACGTGGTTCAGGCAAAGAAACAAGAACGACTGTCCGTGAAAAGCTCCTTCCAAAAGGCGAAACAAAACGGGACACCCTTAAAAAAAGTTGGAAAGTTTACGGGCCAAAAGGTTTGATGAGCACCCATGGATTATTTGAGCTCGGCGTGGCTTTCATTATTGCCCCTTTAAGTATGTCAAATGCCACAATAACAGAGCAGGACATTAATAATGCTCAGGTTCTTGGAGTCGTTGAGCTGTTTCGAAGAACAGCTCGTGAAATTGCCGTCTTAGACATGTTTGAGCGGTTCAAAGATCGAGGCTGGACAACTAAATTGACGATGGATGTTCGCAACAAACTAGCTCCATCTATCTCAAAAATGATAACCATGTCTTGGTATTTAGCGTTAGTTGACGCCAAGCTCATCGAACCTCGGGATAATATTTAGCTATGCGAATCATTTCCGGCATTTACGGAGGGCGCACAATACAGTCACCGTCTGGCCACAAAACTCACCCAATGAGCGAGAAAATGCGTGGCGCAATCTTTAACTCACTTGGTGATATAAACGGGTTGTCGTTTTTAGATGCCTATAGTGGAAGTGGCGCGGTGGCGCTTGAAGCGTTTAGTCGTGGCGCAACTAATGTTACCGCAATTGATTCTGATAAAAACGCTATTCAAACAATCAAAGCAAATGCACATTCACTAAAGGCAGATATAAAGGTTACTCAAGCCAATATAAGTTCATGGCTAGATAATAATCCCGTGCGTTTATTTGATATTATAGTCGCCGATCCACCATACAATAATGTAAACAAAACACATCTTT
>CAZTWB010000014.1:16866-18911 GCA_964617035.1 uncultured Candidatus Saccharibacteria bacterium | reverse complement strand
CAAGTGAGAACACTATGGAGAAATTAAATGAACGATGACGATCAATACTTTGAGACAACGGACCTTGGGCTGAGTACCACCATTGTAACACTTGGTTTTCGTCTTCACTCACTAGACAGAAGCAACCCCAGCAGAGTGAAATTTGTGTTTCGCAGAGAAGACAAGCTAGAAGATATCGTACGAGCTTACTGGCAGAAGGAATTGTCCGTTGAGCCACTCAGCTACTTTAACAACATCAAGTTAATGAAGAACAGGATTTATTCAAGGTAACGACTATGACAATGAAGCAAAATGATAATGAAAATGAAGAACAACAAAATACTGTAGAAACAGTTAGCCTTGATAGCGCACCCCGTATTTTAGCGGTCCCAACACCAGATGAAACTATCTCATTCAGTGAATGGCGAGGCGTTATAAATGACAACTTCCCCGACCTACTGTTTGCTGCCGAAATTGGCTTGTCGATTATTGCACAAATCCTCATCAAAGATGTTACAAATCCCTTTGCTCTGGTGTTAGTTGATGTCCCTTCAGCAGGTAAAACCATCACTATCAACTTTTTCTCTGAGATCGAGGGGCTTACATACGCAACAGATAAGTTTACGCCAGCTTCGTTTGTTTCAAATGCCGCCAATGTCAAAAAAGAAAAGCTCAGAGAAGTCGATTTACTGCCACGACTACAATACAAACTGTTCCTTATCAGAGACTTGGCGACACTATTTTCAAAGCGTGATGACGACTTAAACGAGTGTCTAGGAATTTTAACTCGCGTGCTTGACGGTGAAGGCTTTAACACCGATAGCGGCATTCACGGACAGCGTCAATATGTTGGCGAGTATCTTTTTATGGTTCTGGCAGCTTCTACACCTATTCCACCTCGGGTATGGAAAATGATGGGCAATCTTGGGTCAAGGCTGTTCTTCCTTAATATGAACTCCAAGGACAAGTCTGAGGACGAGCTTGCCGAGCAGCTTGGCTCTACAGCCTATAAGACTAAAGAAAAAGCCTGTAAAACCGTAACTAAACAGCTACTTGAAACGCTCTGGTCTCAATATCCAGAAGGTCTGGATTGGGATAACACCCAAGATGAGCGCGACCTGAAACTTATTATTGCACGCTGCGCCCGTCTGTTAGCTTGCCTGCGAGGTGTTATTAATCTTTGGAAAGATCGGGGCGAAGATGGCACAGAGTACAGCTATACTACGCCGACTGTTGAAAAGCCAGACCGCATTAACCAACTTTTTTACAACCTTTGCCGAGGACACGCTTTAGTTAATGGAAGAACACAGCTAATAAAGGATGATGTGCGCCTAGCAATCGAGCTAGCCATAGATAGCGCTCCTACAGTCAGAACTCGCCTTTTCCGCGCATTACTCGAATTAGATGGTGAAATCTGCACTACGGAAGTTGAGGCGGTCCTGAACTGCTCTAAGCCGACTGCATTAAAAGAAATGGAGTCGCTCAAAATACTTGGTCTTTGTACTGTCAGCCAAGAGAGCCAAGGAAGAGTTGGCGAACCTGAAAAGATTATGAAATTGGACAGTAGCTTTGATTGGTTTCTGAGTGACGAATGTAAGGCAATCCGCAACGCAGATGCTCCAACAACCAATAAAGAAAATCTGACACTGTGGAAGGAGGAAGCTATGACCTGATAAGCCAAACCCTAAACAAGCTACAAAGATTAAATGAGGAGAAATGATTATGGATACTAAATGTAAAAGAATAGATACTTACGGTGATTTTTGTGAAGCACTACACAAAGCAGTTTTCGGTGACAAATGCGTGTTCTGCCCAAAGAAACGTTATAGCAAGAAAAATGTCTGTAAAACGTGCTACGACAGCTGTCCGAATAAAAAGCCTGTCTACGATGAAGTTGCCGTTCGCGTCAAAATACGGAGGAGTTAAGTTATGAGCCACGACGCAATAGATCAGGCTATAGATATCTTGGAAAAGAACAGCGAAGCTTCAGATAAAAATCAGGGTCAACGGCGCGGGAAACACTATGACGATGAGAAGGATCAGCCACAACACTTCTCTTGGGTTCA
>CAZTWB010000014.1:0-16766 GCA_964617035.1 uncultured Candidatus Saccharibacteria bacterium | reverse complement strand
GCGGGAAACACTATGACGATGAGAAGGATCAGCCACAACACTTCTCTTGGGTTCACATAGATGTAGAAGCCCCTAGCTGCTGTACGGATACTTCAAGTTGCATTATGTACGGTGATGCAGAGGAAATGCAGCAACAGTTCTTAGAGTACGCACGTCATATGGTTACGACAGATCTACTACAGATGCTAAGGGATAGAAAATTTGTGCATATCACGCTTCGCATTGGACCGCGGTCATTATGTGGCATCGACCTGAATGATGAGTACGGGATTGAGGTGAAATATGAGTAATAATAAACCGAGCAAAAAGAATGACAAGAAATTAACTAAAGAGTTCACTCCCGACGAAGTTAAGCGGATGCTGAAGAATGTTGAAGTTGATATTGACCCCGCTGCCCTGCTGAAAAAATCAGCCGATATGTGGAATGAATACGAAGCAAGTAGTCCAGCTAAGAAAAAGGCATTGGTTGACGATCTTAACAAGAAGCTAGAGCAAGCCTCAGCTATAGTCGCGCTGGAAAACCACTACCTTTTAGCCGAGACACTTGATACCAAAAAATACAGAACCTTCTTAATCGAAGTTATCGATCAGCTCATAGCTGAATATGAATGTAAGACCGCTTCAGAGAAGATGTTGGCACAAACAGCCGGTTGGGCATATTGTCGGATGATCGAGTATGGTTACAAGCTCAATTCGATTACCAGAATAGACTTTTTAAGTAGCGAGAAGAATGGTTACTACTCTGTACTGAGCAAGGAAGTGGATAGATGCGCCAGGCAGTACCTATCAGCTATCAATACCCTTAAACACTTTAAACAACCCGCATTAAGGGTGTCTTTTAAAGCTAACAATGCCTTCGTTGCCCAGAACCAGCAAATCAACTCAAAGACTAAAGATCAGTCAGAGGAACAAAACAATGCCGGGCAATGATTACGGAAACTCTCCAGTAAGTGACGCTGTCAATTCAATTAGCGTTGATGAGGTTGTAAAGTCGCTTCGCACACAGTTTGAAGAAAGTCTTATCCAGGAGCCGGTTTACATCGGTGATATGCAAGTTAACTTAGTAACAACTTCTACTGGACACGGAGGACAACGGTACTGGTTTATTTGTCCAGTCTGTAATACCCGCGTTGCAAAACTGTACGTACAGGTGTCACTAATAGCCTGTAGGCATTGTCACGGTCTCAAGTATCGATCCAGCCGCTATAAGGGTATGGTCGAAGAACAACTTTTTAAGAAGGAACAGCTGTAAGTTATGCCGCGCAAAGTTATTAAACCAGTGGTCAAGTACCAGCTTAGTCCAGATGCCCCTGCGGATGCAGTTGATGAGGTATTTGATTACTTGCTTGATATGTTCTTTGCGCAACAAACATAACCGTAGTATTATTATTTATAATGGTTTATAATTATTTATAGTAACGAAAGGATCAACTATGGAAAAGTATCTAACAGTTACAGAGGTCGCTGAGCGTTTACAGGTTCATTGGCAAAGCGTTCTTACCTATATAAAAAATGGCGAATTAGAGGCGGTAAAACTTGGTCGCGGATATCGAATAAGCGAGCAAGCTATTGAGGAGTTTATTAAAAAACGTACAACAAAAAGGAAAGATTAGATGAAACGAGCTGCACTCTACGCCAGGGTTAGCACAGATAACCAGAAGGACGAGCAAACAATTGAGACCCAACTTCACGAAATTCGTGAAGCTATCAAAGCAGACGGTTGCGTGCTTATTGAGGATTGTATTTATAAAGACGAAGGTTGGTCCGGTGCATTTCTTGAACGCCCCGCCCTAGATCAACTACGACAAGATGCCAAGCTAAATAAGTTTGATATCGTATACGTTTTTGACCGCGGTCGACTTTCTAGGAAGTTTGTATATCAAGAAATTGTCATAGAAGAACTAGGACACTCAGGAGTTGAGTTCAAGAGCCTGCACGACGTAAATGGCACGACTCCTGAAGAGCAGCTTATGGGTAGTGTTATGGGCGTCTTCCACGAATATGAACGAGTTAAAATTGCCGAACGGTTTCGACTTGGTAAGTTGAATAAGGTACGTAGTGGAAACCTTCTTGGCTACAATCCACCCTACGGCTACAACTACATACCCGTTAAAGGCAAAGGCTTAAACAAACAAAACGGCTATTTTGAGATTAACGAACAAGAAGCAAAAGTAGTTCAAATGATGTTTGAATGGGTTGGCATAGAGGGTATATCGTTACGTGAGGTTATTAGGCGCTTATATGAACTAGAAATTCCACCCAAGAAAGGTAAGCGAGCATCTTGGACTAAAGGACCGGTGAGCAGACTACTAACTAACGAAACCTATGTTGGACGACATTACTACTACAAATTAGAAGCTGTACTTCCTCAAAATCCACAAGCAAAATCGACTCAGAAATATAAACACCGACACACAAACAAAACCAGCCGTAAAGTTAGAGATAAAGAAGAATGGCTTATGGTGAAAGTGCCTATCATAGTTGACGAGGCATTGTTTGATAAAGTCCAAAAACAAATTAAGTTGAATGCAAAATTTGCTCAACGCAACAAGCGACACAAATACCTATTTGGCGGGCTTGTATGGTGTCCTTGCGGTGCTAAGCGTGTTGGCGATGGTCCTGATGGCAAAAAGTACTATCGCTGCACTGACAGGCTTCACAACTTCCCCTTGCCTACTGTTTGTAAAGAAGCTGGGGTTAATGTAACCGTACTTGATGCTGCAGGTTGGGAGAAAATTTGTGATCTCTTAACTAACCCCGATCTTATTAAGCAGCAAGTTCAGCGATACGCCGATAAGAAAATTGATAAGGTTCAGGTCAACGCTAACGACAACGACGTTAATCAAAATCTTAAGCTACTGGAGGAGGAAGAACGCAGATACGCAAAAATGTACGGTCAAGCACTAATGAGCGACGAGGTTTATCAAGAACAGATAAAAAGTGTCCGTAAACGTCGTGAGGAGCTGTTAAAACTACAGTCGGAGCCGGTAGAGGATAAATTAAGCCAATTCCAGAATATGGACCTAGATCACTTAGCAAAAGGCTTCAACGAGTATATGGCTAAACTTCCCTTTGAGGGTAAGCTTTTTACTGTTCGTAAGATAGTTGATAAAGTAATAGCAACAAAAGAAGAAGTTACCATATCGGGTTTTATACCCACTATGGAGAGTATTGCTTCGGGAAAGGAAAGATTTCGTGCTGAAGATAGCGATTATTGGAACTCTAACATACCTAATGAAGGTGGAAAGGTAGGATTGCGTGCTATCAATCGGTATTGTTGGTTTGCCAAATGTTGGCAAAAGCACACTTTTTAACGCCCTAACAAACAGCAATATCCTGGCGGCAAACTACCCTTTTGCTACAATTGAACCCAATACTGGAATTGTACCCATTCCAGACGAAAGACTTAATAAACTGGCTGAGATATACCAATCGTCAAATATCGTTCCAGCAACCGTAACATTTGTCGATATAGCTGGTCTTGTGGCCGGAGCAAGCAATGGCGAAGGCCTGGGTAATCAATTTTTAGCAAATATTCGTAATTGTAATGCCATTTGTCACGTTGTTCGCGCTTTTGAAAATAAAGACATCCAACACGTTGACGAAATGCGCTCTCCAAAAAATGATATCAATATTATCAACACCGAGTTAGTGCTTGCCGATCTTCAGACAGTAGAAAAACGATTGCCAAAACTTACCAAAGAAGCTAGAGCCAATCCGAAACTAAAAAACCTGGCTGATCACTTAGAGAAAATTAAACAATGCTTAAATGAAAATCATCCAGTAAATAGTCGGTTTAGCAATGAAGAACTAAAAGAATTTGAAGATCTGCATTTGTTAACAGCAAAGCCAGTTATTTATGTTTACAATGTTGATGAAGAAACCCTAGCCAATAAAGCAAAACTAACCGAGCTTAAAAATTTAGTTCCTCATGCAAAGGTAATATTTGTCTGCGCTAAGCTAGAAGAAGAAGTTAAAAGCCTTGATCTTATAGATAGACAAGAGTTACTGACGAGCTACGACATTACCTCTTCTGGCCTAGAACAACTTATTCATGCAGCCTACAATACTTTAGGTCTGCAAAGTTATCTGACCGCTGGAGAAAAAGAAGTTCGTGCGTGGACAATCAAAAAAGGTTCAACCGCACCACAAGCGGCAGGCGTTATCCACGGAGATTTTGAGCGTGGATTTATAGCTGCACAGATTATTAATTTCCACGATCTTATTAAATACGGCAGTGAGCAGGATGCAAAGTCCGCCGGGAAAGTTCGCACAGAAGGAAAAACCTATATAATGCAACCAGACGACGTAGTTGAATTTAGGTTTAATGTGTAGTAGACCCCGGAGTGAACCCGCTATGTTTATACTTAGCAATCAAAGACGGTCTCAAATACAAAGGCTTTATGAAAGGTCTGGGGTTTAGAAATTCATCCGTTGCCATCTTGCCGGCTACGTGTGCTAGAGAATGCACCTGAATTTGCCTTTTGTAGCTACTTGCAAAATCATCCTGCACGCCAGGTTGCACTGTACCTGAAAAGGACGAATAGCTTTGTGCGGGCAAGCTCTGGCTAAACTCGTTAGATTGCGACCATCCGTTATCCATATGCCGCAGCTCCATGACTCTGTGCTGAATATACTTAACTAGATCTCGTAATCTTGTCTTGCGCCAACTAGTAAAAGCTAATGTTTTATTGATAGTAATTATAGACAATGTTGCATCTAGCATCCGTGCATAATAATCGACTTCAGAAATCATATCATATCTTATATCTTCCATTGTCAGGAACCAGGGCTTTTTATCAATTAGCAAAACACGACGATCAGTAGCAACCATAAGCGCAAATCCACCCTCGTACTGCCCTACTACGGCATGATTTATTGTCTCGTTTGGAGCCAAAATATGACATAGCTCCTTGACCTCGGGTCTAGCAAAAAAACGATTTCGCATGCCAATGTTAAATAGCTGTGCATCAACTTTTTTCAAATCTATCATATCTCTACCCCTCCTTACACATATATATTCTCATCTGGGTTCAATAAAGACAGTTAAGAAAGACACAGCCTTAATGCGAGATTTATCACAAATACTACAAATTCTTGCTCTTTGTGTCATAATATGTCTATGTTGGGCAGTGATAGTCAGTTGGAATTATTGCTTAGTCTTTTTAAGCAAGGCAAGTTACTATCCTACAATAAAGGAGAGTACATAATTCGCCCTGGCGAATCACCGGAATATGTTTTCTATATTGAAAGCGGTCTTGTTAAGGCATTCAATATTAGTAAATACGGTGAAGAAAATCTGCTTATTATTAGAAAACCACATGAAATATTTCCACTAATCTGGGCTGTTACCGGACAAGGACGAAGTATTATATACCAAGCATTATCTCCAACAACCGTATATAAAGTTAACCGCGAAGAATTCTCTAATTTCTTAACTAGTAATACAGATGTTCTCTACCCATTTATTGATCTTGTAATCAAACAGTACAGAATTCATTCAGAAAGAATATTAAATCTTGAATACAGAAGTGTTCGAGAAAGACTTGCATCATTTTTATTGACTATGGCTATGCGATTCGGTAAAAATTGCTCAGAAGGAGTATTAATTAATGTACCTCTTAAGCAGCAAGATATAGCGAGCTCCATAAATGCAACCCGTGAAACAACCAGTCGTGAACTCGGAGTTCTTGAGCGCAAAGGACTAATAACCAGCGCTCAGGGATATATTACTATTATTGACAAGTCCGCCCTCAAAAAGTTACTTTAGTAAAGCCTGTTCAATATTTACGCCTAGCTGGGCAATCGTTTTATATCCAACGCCTGTAGTAAGCGTCGCAACTACAACCTTTTGGCCATTTGGCAGTTCAATTATCGCTGTATCGTGCCACTCTTTGTCTTCATTCCAACCAACTTTGTTGTACGCTGTTGATTTTGTAAACCCAGATGGCAAGCCTCTGCGAAACTTTGCATCCTGAGATTTCATAGAATCCAGGTAAGACTTCTTTGAATTCTCGCTAAGCCCTTCCCCTTTCGCAATCCTTTGTAACATTATCGCTGAGTCGTTAGCAGAAGTATACAAGCCCGTTAAAGATGTATTGGTGAGCCCATAAGTTTTCATCTGTTTCGTAAGTGTTTCTTTGCCTAGTTCATTCCACATTTTCTCTGCACATGGACTGTAAGACGCGCGAATCATGGCATCCAAACACTCGCCTCTCGTGTACCCAGAAATATAAGGGTCGTCAAGATCATAAGTCCCGTCATCTATCTTTTGATAACCCACGTATGCAACAAATAATTTGTATATGCTTGCTGTAAAAAATTGTTGATCCCCGTTAACTTCTGCTAATAATCGACCATCTATATCTGTTATTTTTATTGCATAGGTACCTGGGTTGTTTTTTATAAACTCATCGATTGCTGATTGAATATTGGGTATCGTTTTTTCTTGACTTGATAAATCATCAGTATTACTGGTAGATTGCTGAGTAGTTGACTGATTTGTTGGTGTTGACGGACTGTGTGCCTTATTCTTGGCTAAAAGTAGCCAAGCCATAATAGCTATGATAAGAATAGCCATAAACAATACAACACCAGAGCGAAGATACCTTGATTTGGTGGATTTTTGTGGCGATTCTGTATGTCGTCGAAAACTTGTTTGTGGCATATTATTTAGTATACGACAACTATACTATAGTCACAGTACAGATTTTGCTTTTAATAGATAAAAGCGTTCCAGATTGCCTTTTGCGCCACTTACTTTACTATCAGACTTGTTAGTAATAACGAACAAATCTTTTACCCATAATTCAAAATCTTTAAGAACTTCTCTACGCACCTTTTCGTTTTTGATGACACCTTTATTCTTAAGATTTGCGCCAGTTTCAAACTGTGGCTTAACCATAGCGACTATTGTCGCCCGTGGTGCAATTCTTTTAATATAAGGTAATATCTCTCTTAGACTAATAAAACTCACGTCCATGACCACCATATCAATATTTTGTTCCGTAGAAAAATTGCGTATATCGGTTTGTTCGTGTAGATCAACCCTTTCATCAGAACGCAATTTTGAATGAAGTTGATTTGTGCCTACATCAACCGCAATAACCTTTTTTGCGCCATGTTGCAAAGCAAAATCCGTAAAACCACCCGTTGAAGAACCGACATCTAAGATCACTTTATGATTAAAGTCCAGATCAAATATCTGAGAAACAGATGCCAACTTTAAACCAGCTCTTGATACATAACGTTCATTTGCTGTAATTACTATGTTGTCACTAGGGCTAACATAATAACTAGGTTTTATAATAGCCTTACCGTTTACCTGAACCTCTCCAAGCTTGATAAGGTTTTCGGCTTGGCTTCTTGTAGCTACTAACTTCTGCGCAACCAATGATTTATCTAAGCGAAATTTTGTCATTATAAATCCAGCACCTTCTCTGGTGGCCAATCTAGAAGTTCATTTATTGTATTACCTTCGGAAAGCCTCCTATTCACCTCTATAATCCCAAAAACCGAACCTTCGTCTAAATACGGGGAACTCCAGTCAAACCATCTGTCCATCATAATATCCGCAAGCTCTTCGTAATCATTAGCTTCTTCTATCTGCATAACGAGCTCAGACTTGGCCTGATGATGGTTACCATAACCGTAACTCTCTAAATCTATTAAGAAAGATTGCTCTGTTAAACCAAGTTCGGAAGATGCAATATCTTCTGCGACATGCGCCAAACCCTCACTAGTAATCTCTTCTATCAAATTCCAGCCATCGAACCTTTCGTATCTTGCGGCATGCGTTAGTTCGTGAACTGATGCCATTACATAGGCGCCAAACTTTTTTTCTGCCTTCCTTCGTCGATAATCATCAACCCTAATAAACAGACTGAAGCCAGTAGCGTCCTCATTCTCGGCAACTGCAGGATAACTATTACCACAGCGCTTTATTTGCGCAGTCTTAGGCTGACTATAGTCAATGCCAATATATTCTGCCGTCTGATGAGCAAGTTCAATAGCACCTTCCACGAATGGTTTTACTAGACGTCGGTGGCTTCGACGCCAGAAACAACTCTTCCACGAAATATCTATTTCTGGGTTTGACATGCAGTTATTTAATCTTTTTTACGCTCACGATATGCACCAGTTGCAGTATCAACACTAATAACGTCGCCAACCTTAATAAATGCCGGAACCTTCACCTTAACACCAGTTTCAAGCTCGGCGTCTTTCAAAACACTACTGGTAGTATCTCCTTTAACTACATCTTCCGCGTACGTAACTTTTAAATAAACATTCTTTGGTAGTTCCACGTTAATAATACGGCCATCAAAAAGCTGAACAATAACTTTATCTCCTTCTTTTAGATATCCCGATTGATCACCGATCAGTTCCGAAGAAACTTCAAATTGTTCATAAGTTTCATCTTCCATAAAAAAGTATGCCGAACTATCGCTGTATAGGTATTGGACGTTCTTATTAACGACTTCAGCGGGATCTAATTGTTCATTGCCTTTGAAGGTCTTTTCGAGAACCTTACCATCAAGCAAGCTTTTTATCCGAACATTGACGATCGAACCTCCACGACCCATAACTTTCTGCGAGTAATCAACAACCTTAAAAGGCTCGTCATTAAATTGAAATAATGTTCCCTTCTTTAAGTCTGTAATTCCAAATGCCATTACTTAACCCTTTGCAACAAATGGTAATAGCGCAAGATGTCGTGCACGCTTGATTGCTCGTGCAAGATGTCGTTGCTGACTTTCAGTTAAGCCAGATTTTTTTCGACCTTCAATTTGTCCATAAACATTTACATATCGCTGTAACGTCTTAAAGTCTTTGTAGTCGAAAAATGCAACTTCTTCTTTTTTTCTAAAAATTTTTGCCATTATATAAATCTCCTTACTCTTCGATTCTACCTAGATAGATATCTATTGCTGTACGCAGTATATGTCTTTAAAATATAACTCTTAAAAGGGAATGTCGTCGAGGTTAATTGCCTCATCACTAACGTCATCCACTTTAACCGCGTCGTTATTCTTACTTGAACTACTACTTGAGCTACGTGATGACTCGTTTCCGTTAAAGTCACCAGAGCCACCGCCAACAAAGTTAAAGTCTTCAACAACAACCTCTACTTTGCTTCGCTTTTGGCCATCTTGTTCCCAGCTTCGTTGATCTAGGCGACCAGAAACTAAAATTGGACGACCTTTTTGCATATATTGTGCGATAACCTCACCCGTTCTGCCCCATGCCACACAGTCGATATAGCTAACCGAATCTTGCTGACTGCCATCCGAACCCTTCCAGGTACGATTCACGGCAATTGAAAAGTTTGCTACACTCTGTCCATTTGGTGTAGTTCGCACTTCTGGATCACGTGTTAGATTGCCCATTAGTATTACTTTGTTAAAACCTTTTGCCATAGCACTTCTCCCTTATACCTATTAGTGTAGTATATTTATTCCTCTGTTTCTTCTTGTGCTTGTGTATTTTCAGTTGCTTGTTGAGCTTTCTTCTTTTCAGCAGTTTCTTTAAGCTCTTTTATCTTTGCCTGCTCTTTTTCGTCAATCTTAACAATTAAATACCGGATGACTTCATCTGTGATGTTAAGTGTCGCTTCTATCTTTGCAAGCGCTGTTGGGTTAAGCTCAACTGTATAAAAAACATACACAGCTGACTCTAGTTTATTAATTGGATAGGCAAGCTTTTTTTTGCCCCAAATATCGGTGTCAACAATCTTACCCTTATTGTCATCGATAATTTTCTTAACGCGCATTTCACCCTTATCAAGATCTACTTCAAGATCCGGATGGTATAGCACGGCTAATTCGTACTTATTCAAAACCTCTCCTTTCTTTGGGTTTGCCCACATGTCTTAAGGAACCGTGAGCAGAAAAGTTACTAACTCGTTTAGTGTACCAAAATGACCTCTGTTTGTCAAAATTAATCAGATGCTATATCATGCTGTAATGAGCCTCGTGAGCAGAAAATCAACCAAGGTTAAAAGCAGCAATAAACGAACAGTCAGACTTATTCAGAAAAGAATTGCCTACATCATCATAGGAATAATTGGAGTATTGCTAGTGACGAATGTAATAATATACCAGATATACAAAAATAAAACCTATCCCAAAACAATGCTAAACAATCAATTAATCGGATCACAAAATTACACAGAAATAAAATCCAAAACCAAACAGATTGTCGATCCACCTCAAAAAATAACCCTAAAGCTAGGCGACAAGTCCAAAGAGTCTACGCCACAAGACTTAGGGATATCAATAAACTATGATTCGATTATTAATCAACTTAAACAAAATCGTGCAATTATCCCCATGGTCAACCTACTAAAAACAAATAAAATATCCGCTTCTTTTAGTATCAATAACGAAACTACAAATAAGTATCTCGAATCAGTTCGAAAAGAACTACAGACAAATGCCGTGCCTGCTCATGTGGAGCTAGAAAACACAAAGTTCAAAGCCGTTTCAGCCAAGGCACCAATAACCCTTGATGTCGATGCATCAACACAAGCAATAACCGAGCAACTCCATAACAACAAAACCACCGTTGACTTACAACAAAAAGAAGAAGATCCGCCTCAATCAAATCTAAACCCAGAAGAAGAAACGGCTAAACTTAATGACAGCCTGAATACAGTAATAACCATCAAATTTGATAGTCAATCAAAATCAGCCACCAAAGCCCAGATTGCTAACCTATATGAGCCTAAAGATAATTCTTTTGTCTTGTCTCAAACAAGAATTAGTGAGCTAATCATGAGTATTGCGAAACAGCTCAACGTATCCCCCGGAAACAAACAACAGCTTATAGACCAGATGACCAATTCACTTCAGTTATCAAAAAATACTGAACTATCCATTCAACCAGTACCAAAAAAACAGATTACCTACACTTATTGCGTATCTGCAAAAGGCGTAGACTCATCATATCTTGGAGCTTTCAGGAGTAAATTGCAAGAGGTTTATGCAGACGCTAGAGGATGGTCGGTTGGTGGCCAAATAAGGTTCACAGAAGTTGCCAGTGGGTGTAACTATACGGCATGGTTAACCAGAGCTGACCTGGTTCCCAGCTTTAGTTCAACTATCTGTGACAGTATATGGAGTTGTAGAGTAGGCAATAATGTAATTATTAACTTTGATCGTTGGTCTGGTGCTAGCCCAGCCTGGAACGGTGCTGGTGGATCATTAGATAGTTATCGCACAATGGTAATCAACCACGAAACAGGTCACTGGTTAGGATACCATCACAGATACTGTGGTGGATCCGGCCAACCTGCTCCAGTAATGCAACAACAATCAATCAGCCTACAAGGTTGCTCGTTCAATTCTTGGCCAACCTCCTCAGAGATTCAGTCTCTTAAATATTCTAAAGGACTCTAGACAAAAACATCCGAGTTTATATTTTCAAGCTAAAATTACTAATGATGTTCATCTTGTCCTTTTTTCTTCAATGATTACATGGCACTTACCAGAAACAGACTTTGCTTCTTTGACGTATTCCTCGTAAAAATATGGCTCTGCTAATTTTGGCGAAAGGATATTGTGATAATCACTAGAGAACTTTAGGTCTATTTCATGATTAACTTTTCCGCCACGCCAACGAAATCCAATAGATGTAATCTTGCAATCTCTGATCAATTGCTCGACTTTTTCGTGCTTTATTGTCCGAACCCTATACCTCTCCTTACCTACAACCCATAATAATTGCACACTAGGCACAACTACACATACTATCAATATAAAAATCATAATGATCTTAAAAATCTTTTTTCGAGTCAAATTTTTTGACGTTCTCTGTTTTCTAAAGACAAAGATAATGGTGCAAACTAAACCAAATAAATGAAGCGGAAATAATATGGGCCACAATAATAAGAATATCCATCCTCCAGTCAATGGCCCCATAACAAAACTAAAGATAAATAAAGCAATCCAGAGTATTACTCCTGTTTTCAGAACTTTATCTTGTGTTGACTTTGATTTTATATTTTGCTTATTGTTAAGGTTATTATTAGGCACCATAGACTCTATATTATAGAAAACTATACTTAAGCACAATTTTTCTCTTAATCAATATAATGAATAACCGCACCTATGATATATCAACTAGACAAAAAAGAACCGGTCAAAGGTAAATAATACATAAAATCTACCCTCAGCCGGCCCTAATTTGTTGAACCGTTTTTGTTTCTATCTAATCGTAAGCAATTTTTATGAACTATGCAAGTCAAATATTTATACTAAGAATCTTCTGCCTCTGGTTCATAAGATTCATCATGTCCTGATACACTATCTAAAGAATCAATTAAAACATCTCTAGGTCTAGAACCTTTGGCTGGACCAACTATACCTTGCTCTTCCATCGTATCAATAAATCGTGAGGCTCGCCCGTAACCTACCTGTAGTCTCCTCTGCAAGTAACTTGTACTTGCTTTGCGACTTTCAACAACAACACTAACCGCCTCTTTATACATTGGATCGTCGACTGCACTTCCTCCGTCGCTTACAACACCTCCACGACCATTTAGTTGTACTGGTTGGCTCACAACTTCATCATCATAATTTGGCTCTCTTTGTTCACGTATAAAATCAGTTACCTTGTTTGTCTCTTCGTCAGTAATCAAAGCACCTTGAACACGTTTGGCCTTAGGCATATCTGCAGTCAAGAGTAACATATCACCTTGTCCAAGTAGCTTTTCGGCACCAGCCTTATCAATAATAGTCTTCGAGTCAACCTGGCTAGCCACAGTGAACGCAATCCTAGCTGGAACATTAGCCTTGATGAGTCCGGTAATGACATCGACACTTGGTCGTTGTGTTGCCAAAATCAAGTGAATACCGACTGCTCGAGCCTTTTGAGCGATCCTCACAATAAGGGCTTCGACATCTCGTGCTGCCACCATCATTAGGTCTGCCAATTCGTCTATCACAACAACGATATATGGCATTCCTTCCTCTTTCTTTTTATTGTTATATTCAACAATATTGCGTACGCGTATTTCACTCATCGCTTTATATCGACGTTCCATCTCTGCCACAGTCCACTTTAGGGCACTGATACATTTTTCCGGCTCGGTAATCACCTCTGTTAACAGATGGGGTATATCATCGTAAGGCTTCAGTTCTACCTGCTTTGGATCAACTAGAACCAACTTCAGATCACTAGGACTATTTCGATACAACAAACTTGTAAGAATCGTATTAACCATGACCGACTTACCAGAACCAGTCTGCCCCGCTACAAGTAAATGAGGCATCTTGGCTAAATCTGCTGTTACAGGTAAGCCTGATATATCCTTTCCAATAACAAAGCCTAACGGTCCACTCAGTTTCTTCCACTCTGGTGATTGTAAAACGCTACTGATACGAACGGTCGCCGATCTTTTATTTGGAATCTCGATACCAACCGCCCGCTTTCCTGGAATTGGTGCTTCGATCCTTATTGATGTAGCCTCTAGATCATAAGCTAAATTGTCGGCATACCCAGCGAGTTTACTCAATTTTACGCCGTTACCGGGTTTCAATGTGTATTGAGTTACCCTAGGCCCAACATTTGCACCCTCCATCTCAACATTTATATTAAAATTAGCAAATGAATCGCTAATCAACTGCGCCTTAGCCTCTACATCACCAGGATCTGCCTTGTCTTGCTCCTGGTTCAGCAAGCTAATACTTGGCAATTCCCACGATGGATCACTTTTAACAGTTAATGCTTCGTGGTTCTCTTCAGCTGTGAGTTTCTGAACACTATTTTTTAAAGCCCTTGACTTAGTGTTGCTGTGCTCTACCGGAACACCCTCATTTAACACAAATCCTGAATTCTTTTTTAGATCAGCAAGCTCAGAATCCTCTTCTTTGTCTCGCTTAAATATAGCACCGAGTTTTAGGAATATATCTGGTGATATATTAAAAGCAAAGAAGAATGCTAGTAGTGAAAATATGAAAAACATTATTGATGCAGGGATTTGTGTAATTGCACCGAGAGTCGTGTTGCCTATTAACGCACCAACCTTCCCGCCAAATCCACCACTAAAACCACTAACCGCATCTCCTGATACAAACGCTACATGAAGCCAGGTGGCGAATAGAACAAGGAATGCAAGCATACTAACTGCTTTGCTTAGCGGAATACGATGATCTTCAGACGTAAACTTAATTACACCAAAAAATATAAAAGCAATAGGCACCATGTAAGCGCCAAGACCAAAAATTGTATAGGCGATCTTGAAAAGGCCCTCTGGCAAAGGACCGCCAGCACCAAACCCACCAAGTAATGTAAACAATGCCAGCAAAATCATGAATACGCCACCGGCCATAGCCCAGAACGGTGAGCGCCCTACTACTTCGGTATGCTTTTTTCTTGCTTGTCTTTTTCTTTTTCTTGCCATAACTGATTAATTATAACATTACTGTTTTGGTTATTGTTGCATAAAGCAACAACAATAATGCTATTATAGCAAATTTTACAACGTATGTCAATATTGTTATGTTTTTACAAAAAAGAGAGCCCTGCAGGACTCTCATTAATGATTAACGCGGTTTGTATTAACTTGCTTGGTTTAGTGTTGATTTGTAGCCTCAACTGCCGTTTCGCCAAGTTGTTTAGTTGTAGGGTCTACGTTCCCGGGCTGAGGCAATATTTCGTTTAATGCCTCGTCATTTACTTTCGCTGATGGTTCACCATTTGCAAATCGATTCCATGCTTCTTGGTCTTGATTGCCGGGATTTTTTAATCCATTTATGTAATCTTCTTTACTTATTGAGACAGGCTCTTCAATCAATTCTTCGATTCTGCCTGCACTTAATTGTTTAGCTTCTTTTTTTTCTGGTTTTTGTAGTACATTTGTACTCATTTTTGTAATTCCTTTTTTTAGTTTTATAGGTTTTTGTTTGTCAGTCGATTAGTAATCATATTACCACGCATATGTATATTTGTCAAGTATCCCGTGCATTTTACGCTATAGTAAAGCTACTGTTTACGTCGCCTTACTGAACGTCGTAACTACTTAAACGAGATGTTCGCTAATGGAGAGTGTGGTATCGTATTCTTCTCTCGAGGAGTCATTACTGGATAGTCAATTCTCGACCATCACCTAGCAGGTTCATCTGGCAGTCTAACCCAATTGCACTACCTTTATAGCAATTCTGAATTATTGAATTCGAGGCTTCAGTATCCCAGCCATTCCACCAGTCAGCATGGAATGTCCAGCCTGGTTGCGCCGAAGGGTACATATCTGAAGAAAACTTGAGGCCGCTTGCACCGGTAGAGGGTACACGCCAACGAAAATGTTCAAGAACTTCGGGGTAAGCAATAGGATGCGAAGAGGGGCATCCTAGGTCAGGCCAGCCTGCTCCATATGAAACATGAGAACGATGATTTGCGGAGTCAAGAACTGGTGATCCATCCGAATTGCGAGCACCGCACTGGGGAAATCTTACGGATCCTTGAATATAGTACCCGGCCGGACATCTTGTTGGTACTCTATCAGTTCTATGGTCTAATCCATATGTACCCCAGTATGATTGCGCATTTCCATTACTTATGCAATCAAAAATTACTTTATTACCGTCATTAAATCCAACGTTTTGGGTGGAGGCATTCGACGCATCGTTGCCGGCAATCATCTTAAAACCTTCAGGGAACCATTGAATGTCCTTGGCTAGTACCCCTTCGTAGGCGGATTTATAGTATACTTGCAAAAATTCACCACCAACACTTTCGCCACTACGAGTGTCTTCGGGTCTCATTGGCTGTACTAAATCATATTGTTTGGTTGTTGAATTGTAGCTATTTGTATCAATAAGTGCAGGAACCCAATACCCCGTTCTATTCATAATGCCTCCGTAACACGTGGATCCACCTGTGTTCTTTGGGTTTGTGGTATTTTCGTTTATGGATGTGTTGCCAGCAAATACATGCCAGTGGGCTGCATTATCTTGTCCAGGATACACGATTGGGTCATCACGTGAAGCATGCGAAAAAGCGCAATCAGTCCTGAAGGCTGCGACATCTCTTTGAACGGGAGAGTAGGATGCAGATCTAACTAGTTTTGAAGTTGAGGGGTGGATTGCTGCCGGTATGCTCGCCGGATTTATACAAAAGTTAATACTGGTGATTGCTGGCCCATCTGCACAGCCAGTGCCACTATGACCACCCCCAAACATTGCGTATTTACCGCCAGATGCTGAAGGATCATCCATGATCATTGCTGAGCCACTTGTGCCTGATGTTGGATCTATTTGAATGCTATATGTAGCTGCTTGGCTTGCTACGGCAAGTCCTACTCCCATGATTGCTATGGTGAATATAAACAAGAATTTATTGTTTATTTTGTATGTCTTATTTTTAAACCGTATCTTAATCACTCACCCCTCCAATATGCTTTTGTTATGTACATAATATTACTATATAAAACTATGGATTGATAGTAAATTATACAAGCTGTGATAACGCCTGAATTGGTGAGTCATGTAACTCAATCTTTAACATAGTTAATTATGCAATATTCTCCCGATTAATTTATGAAAACTACTGGCGACTGGGCAATAAAATAACCTTCTTCTCGCCCAACCCTCAGCATTAGCCACTACTTCACGTTGTTGTGCTTAGGGATGCCTTCTATCTCAACCCCGTATTAGGACTTCCTACAGCTAGTGTAGCTAGGCCTACTGGGTCTACTATGGTTCCGTTAGTAGTGTTGTCTATGTCTAGTTCTTGTCCGTCTGTAACTTGGTAGGTTACTTTAGTTA
>CAZTWB010000013.1:12291-19341 GCA_964617035.1 uncultured Candidatus Saccharibacteria bacterium | reverse complement strand
CCAACACCTGCAAATAGATCAATTGATCGCCATTTTTTGGTTGGGATAACTTTAGCTCTTTCAATTGGTGTTTTACCGAAATTACGAATAACCGACCAAACTACACCACGCACCTCAACTTCAGTCCTAAAAAGAGGCAACAAGCTTTGGTTTGCGGGCTGTAGTCGAAATCTGTCTTTTTCTCGAAATATTTTTTTCAACGTTGCATGATTATCATCAATGATCGCAACAACAGTCTGGCCATTCTCAGCAGAGGTTTGTTTTTTTATAACGACTAAATCTCCGTCGAATATACCGTCATCAATCATGCTATCACCAACAACCCGTAGTGCATAGAACTCGTTATTGGCTGGCAAGTCTGCGACTGTTATTGTGTCTGTCTTGTCTTCAACTGCTTCTATAGGCTTTCCTGCAGCGATAACACCAACAACAAAGATTTGCCGCGATTTGTCTATCTCGGATTCGTTAATTATATAACCGTTTAGTCCATTATCTTCTAGCCTCTTATCATTCAATAAATCCCTTATATGCTTATGAACGGTCGAAACAGAACTTAACCCGACACCTCTTCTTATTTCATCAAGAGTAGGAGCTCCTCCGCTTTCTTTTCCGTAGGCGTCTATAAAATCAATGATTTGTTGCTTACGATTTTTGCTCATATTCATATATTATACGAATATTTACGAAAATGGAAGCAATAGCCTAGCTGACAGTATAACCACTAAATATTAATCAATTTGTTACTATTTCATCATCTTGTGGAAAGGGCTTGGTGAAGTTCTGGGGCATCTATTTGGATTTGTTGACCTGGAGAAACTTGACCAGATAATAATTTCTGGGCAACAACATTCTCGACTGCTCTTTGCATTACGCGACGGAGAGGGCGCGCACCTAAACGCGGGTCATATCCTCGTTCCGCTAAGAATGATTTAGCGCGGTCAGTTAGAACCACACTCACCTTACGGTCTGCCAAAGTTTTGTTCAGTGTTATCTCTTTAGCTATCGGATACGTAGGGTTTATTGCTCTCGCGTATCCTCTGAAGGGCATTATATGGGAACTACTCGTACTGATTGTGGGAGTAGGAGTTTTTATTTATTTGCGCCGCCCATTGTTTGATTCAAGAGCGACCTACGATCAGTTAGATAGAGCATTTCGCAAGATCGCTCAATACCAGTTGTTACTTGACGTAGGAATAGTACTTTGGTTGATATAATCGTATCTTTTATTATTAATTTCTGCGTTGTTTTTGTTGCTATATTTCTCTTTTTCTTGCCGTTTGTGGCAGTATTTTGGTATCGTCGCCGTGATGAAATAGCAGGAAAACGACCACACTTTAACTATTTCATGGAGAAATTTTTTCATTCCACTGAATCAAACGCGCTTATAGCGACGTGGGCTGTGGCTGAAGCTATCATCTGGTTTGTGATACCCGAGTTCCTGCTCATTCTTATCATGTTTATGAAAGTGCGTCGCAAGATCCAGCTTGTTAAGTACGACATTCTCGGCACTGTTGTAGGCACAATCATTGCATTTATGCTCCATTTACCAGAAAAGGTTCTGCTATCTTTGTCGTATATTTATCAAGCAATGCTTACACATGTACATCAATGGTTTAGTGAGTATGGAATACTAGGGATTTTCTTTCAGCCTTTTTCGGGAGTTCCATATAAAGTATTCAACGCATTGGCACCAGATTATGGTTTTTTTATTCCACTTTTCATTATTCTCACCGTGATTGCTAGAATGATTCGATACCTTATCGTATATGAGATAACTAAAGCACTCTATCCATTCGTTCACCGATTTGTAAGAAAGCATTACGCTATCCTCTTAGTAGTAGCTGTAACAGTCTTCACTATGCTATTGATGAAGATATCGAGTACTTATTCGTAGTAGAGTATACTTTTGCCAGCAAAAGTATGGCGGCTTTGCTGCCTAAGCGAAACCCCGACGCCTACACCGCTTTTGCGGTGGGCGAACAGTCAGGGTATTGCATTGTGCTGTATTATGCTATAATCAAGGCATTAATAAATAAGGAAAACTTATGGCAAAACAAAACACAAAAACTACATCACAAAACTCACTTTACTACGTTGCGTTGACGGCTCAACGAGTTTCGTTGCTTCTCGTGGCATCGAGCACAATATTACTGTGGGCAACTCTTGTATCTGTAGCGCATAGCTATAACTTTACTAACTCTCTTAAGAACGTGGAGTTTATTAATCTTGACAGCCTGAACCACGGTTCACTACATGAAGTAACAACCCTTGCAAACTATGCGATAATTTTATCACTGCTTGCTATGATATGTAGCCTGGCATTACTAGCACTCCCTCAAATAAGCAAATATCGAAAGCATCTTGTTTTTGACGGTGTGCTACTTGGTGGCTTTTGCTTAATTGTATCTATTTGGCATCAGCCAATTTTTAGTTTCATCCTTTCAAAAACAATATAAATAGTCACCGATTTTCCAGAGCTTGGTGAAGTTCTGGGGCATCTATTTGGATTTGTTGACCTGGAGAAACTTGACCAGATAATAATTTCTGGGCAACAACATTCTCGACTGCTCTTTGCATTACGCGACGGAGAGGGCGCGCACCCAAACGTGGATCGTATCCTTTTTCTGCTAGGAAAGATTTAGCGCGATCGGTTAGAACAACACTAACTTTGCGATCAGCCAAAGTTTTGTTCAGTGAATTCAGTAATAGATCAACTAGCTGAATAAGTTCTTCTTTTTTAAGAGGCCTGAATAAGATAATTTCATCAAATCTGTTCAAAAATTCAGGCCTAAAAATGTTTGCATTGATTAACTCATCTATAAAAGCGTCTTCAAAATCTTCAAGATTTTGACCCTGAGCAATATGAGCCCTTATTTGTTCGGCGCCAGCATTACTAGTGCAAATTATTATGGCATCACGAAAACTAATAGCCTTATTGGCGCTATCTCGCAATATTCCTTCATCCAACATCTGAAGTAAAATATTCAAAACATTAGGGTGAGCCTTTTCTATTTCATCTAATAACACTACACTAAAAGGTTGTTTGGCTATTTGAGCGCATAGACTATATGGATCCGTTGAACCAATTGCTAATAATCGATTGGTGTCATCGGCTCGTGAATATTCGTTTAAATCAACACGTACTAATCGTTCTTCTCCGCCAAAATATACCGACGCTAAGGCTTTGGATAGCTCGGTCTTGCCGACGCCTGTTGGCCCCAGAAACAAGAAAGTACCAATAGGCTTATTTTGGTTTCGCACACCACTACGCGCACGTCTTAAAGCATCACTAACTAAGGTTACTGCTCGTGTTTGGTTAATCATTCTCTGGTGAATTTTCTGCTCTAAATTCAACAATATGCCTCTTTCTGAGGCTGTATCGGCCGATTGAACTTTGACATCAAAGGATTTTTCTACTGCCTGTTTGACACTTTTGGCCGTTATGAAGCGTTCTGATTCTGGGAAGTTACTTGCCGATTCTAACAACTTTATTGCCTTGCCCGGGAAAGCTTGTTCGTGAATAAACCTTTCAGCAAGCTGATAGGCCTCGCCAATTGATTGATACATATAAATTTGTTTATTTTTTGACTCTAATAAAATAACCTCGTCTTCAACTACCTGAATTGTTTCTTCATGTTCAAGTGGGCTAACTATTACCCTATTAGCCAATTGTGCGAGACCAGGGTTTTCTTGACTTAATCTAAGCCATTCTTGATCTGTCATTGATAAAATAATTCTTAGCGCCCCACCTTGCAAGATTGGTAACAACAGATTGGATAAATCAACCGACCCGGTGCCGTCCCTCAAAAATAACTGAGCATCATCCAAAAAAATTACTACATTCTTGGCATGAATTGCCTCATTAAATACACGAATCAATAAGTCTTCTAACTGCCCCTTAGCCTTTGCGTTAGCGATCAAATTTGAAGCATCAAGTGCTATTACCTGCTGATATTTTAGTTGGTGTGAATGCTTAACTTTTGCGCTCAACAAACGTGAGGCTAAACTATAAACTAAAGTGGTCTTACCTACGCCGGCTTCACCAACAAGCACAACATTTCGTCGACCAGATTGGTCAAGTAATCGCATCATTTGATCAATATTCTGCTCTCTACTAGCTACGCTACGGCGCAAAAAACCACCGGTTTGGATATTCTCAGTAATATTAAACCCAACATGATTTAATATCGGGGCCCAGCCAAAACTTAAATCACGTCCAATACCCCCAAAATGACTCTTCTCGTTAGCGTTTTCTATCATTTTACGAATATGCGCAAACCATTCAACACCATTTTCTATATCTTGTTTTTCTAAAGATAGCTTAGCAAGAATTGGTTCGGCATCAGGAATTGACATAATCAGTGCTCCTGCAAGCGCGCCAGAATCTACCTCAATATTGCCAGTTTTTTTTGCCAGCTCAATTGCAAGTTTCCATACCAACGCTGTTGAACCTTCGTCCACAGCCGAAAGCTCTTGCAAAAACTCCCTGCCAATACCAAAACGCGCGCCAAAAAAGTAGCCACCTGGTTGCTTACTCACCACCTGCGCTAATCCTTTTGGTGTTTGGTCTTTTGTTATTTGAGATAATAGGTTACGACTCATTACATCGCTTAAATCCCGGACATCGTCAAGGGGAGATATCGGCGGCAATTCATTAAGTTCACCATGATACCAAATTAAAAAGATACTCAAAATACCTATCGGAATTAAGAGTAGCCAGCCCACTGCATTTTGTTGAAAGATTAACAACCACAATAAAGTTAGCAAGCTCAAAAAGACAACCAACATCATCAAGTTCCTGATTGATGATTTTTCTAACCAGGATCCGACTCTTGCCTTAATTGCGCGCTGACTACTAATGTCACAATGTAAGTTATCACTATTCATACACCAACCCCACCCACAAACAATGCAATAGCTAAGATAGGAGAAAGCGGAATTAATGGCCAAGCCAATAAAGAAATCAGCCCAAATAATAGCGTTAAGACGATGCCGAATAATCCAACAAAAATAATAATAGTCCTGAGTATGGTTCCAATAAATCGAGACACTAGATTGTCTATAAAAGCCTGGACATGCAAATCAATAGATCCTTTATTGACCTTTCTGTATGTCTGTTTAAAGGGAGCAAACCAAGTTTTAACTAATGCAGAAATAGAAAAAGCTTCGTTTAGCCACTGCACTCTTTCAATCGTTGCTCGGCGCCATACCCAGCTCCAGCCTTGGCCATACCACCACCTTAAGACCAACATTATAACCATAGCATTTATTGTAACCTACAATTGTCATGCTTGCAGTACAATATCTGCTATAATACGGTTTAGATTGAAAACAAGAGGAGGATACAGTGTTCAAAAAGCTTGGACGTTTCTTTAGAGAGTATTATCAATTTGCGTGGGCATTCGTAACTTTGGTTGTTGCGCTCATTCTAACTTTTGCTGGATTTACTAAAGCTAGCCATATATTGTTGGCAGTTGTGACCATTATTAATGTTATTCCGCTCATTTGGGGTATGATTCAAGATTTGCGAGACGGAACATATGGGGTTGATATATTGGCTGCTACCGCCATCATTACATCTGTCATCATGGGTGAATATTGGGCCGGCATTATTATTGTACTGATGTTAACTGGGGGTGAAGCACTTGAAGATTATGCTGAAAATCGTGCCAAATCAGAACTCAGCGCCCTGCTTGATAATGCACCAAAGAAGGCTCACCTTATCAAAGGCAGAAAAACTATTGATGTAGTAGTTAGTAAAGTTACTGTTGGCGATAAAGTATTAATAAAACCAGGAGAGGTTGTTCCGGTTGATGGAGTAATTACTGAAGGTGATACTAGTTTTGATGAATCTAGCCTGACTGGCGAGAGTCTCCCAGTCAATAAGAAGTCTGGCGACACAGTGTTGAGTGGTGCTGTTGTAATTGACGGCACTATAACTATTAAAGCCATACACTCGTCTGCGGATAGTCAATATGAGCAAATAATAAAACTTGTGAAAACAGCATCTACTGCTCAGTCCCCGTTTGTAAGATTGGCCGACCGTTATAGCATACCATTTACTATTATTTCGTTTATTATTGCTGGTGGGGCCTGGTTAATGTCTGGTGACTCAATGCGTTTTCTGCAAGTTTTGGTAGTTGCTACTCCTTGTCCACTAATTCTAGGAGCGCCGATTGCCTTAATTTCTGGCATTAGTCGAGCTGCACGTCATGGAATCATTATCAAAAGCGGAGGAGCAATCGAACAGCTCTCAGCAATAAAAACTTTTGCTTTCGATAAAACTGGAACCTTAACTGCTGGCCAACCAACCGTCAAAAAAATAACTGCATTTGGCAAGAACAAGACACAAGATGTCCTTTTATATGCTGGGGCACTGGAACAAAATTCAAACCACATCTTAGCTCACGCTATTGTTGACAAAGCAAATAGCCAGAATATTAAGTTTCCTAAAACTAAGAACGTTAAAGAGGAATCTGGCCACGGACTAACTGGAACTGTTAACGGAAAGTCGGTGCTTGTTGGAAAAGTAAACTACATTATTTCTCGTAGCATATCATTGCCAAGTAAACTGAATCCATCCACACTAACAGATACAACGGCACTCGTAGCCGTTGATGGTGCTGTAATTGGTTCAATAAGCTTTGAAGACGCGATAAGACCAGAAACCAAATCGATGCTCGCAAAAATTAAGAAACTTGGAGTAAAAAATATCCTAATGGTAACCGGCGATAACAAAACTACCGCCAACGCCATTGCCAAGCAACTAGGCATATCAAACGTCAAAGCTGATTGTCTGCCAGCAGACAAACTAGTTGCGATTGAATCAATAAAAAAACGTCCAGCGGCATTTGTTGGCGATGGCGTAAACGACGCCCCAGTACTAACATCTGCAGAAGTTGGAATTGCCTTAGGTGCCAGGGGGTCAACCGCGGCTAGTGAAACAGCAGACGTAGTTATTATGCTAGATGACATCAGTAAGGTAGCTCAAGGATTTGATATTGCAAAGAATACTCTAAAGATAGCCACTCAAAGCATAATGATTGGTAT
>CAZTWB010000013.1:2282-12191 GCA_964617035.1 uncultured Candidatus Saccharibacteria bacterium | reverse complement strand
GTCAGCATAAAATATACCAAAACAGGCACAAAAACATTATCTGTACCACCTATACCAATGTTCTCCATCAAGCTAGTAACTATAGGTATAACAAACAAATATACACTTGCATCTGCTTGTAGTTCTGGCAGATTAACAACAGCCAAACCAGTTATTATTAACGAACAAAACCAAAAGACTGCTGTTCCAATAATGCTTTTTTCGTGACCAGCAACATGGTATCTATTATTTTTACCCCATTTTTTTCCTGCTAGTGCTGCAAACCCATCAGCTACGCTCATATGTAATATGCATGCTGTGAATACCCAAGGTTGACTTGTTAGTACGGCAGTCAACCCGATGCCCACCGCAAATAAAACCTCGCCCCATGTTCGACGCGCAACACCATGAATAGCTTTGAAAATACCAAATTTAAGAGAAATACCGACTACAACAAGAAAGGCAACGCTAATTAACTGAATTGCTTGAAAACTAATCAAAAATGGCCAGAAGGCAACATAAGACCCCACAAAAATATGTACAAGTTTACGGGCAGACTCACCACGTAAACTGTTATTGCGCCATAGTATTTCTGTTAGTATTAGGATGGCAAAAACTGGCAATACCGCCAGTGCTAACTCTTGCATATATGCTATTGTAGCACTGGCGAATACTAAACTTAAACAGTTTATTGACTAAGATGCTTGACCGACTTTATTGGTATTAAAGTTTGCGTTCTGCGCATAAACATTCCATGCGGACTGTTGTTGAGCGCTAAGATCCTTAGCCTTATTGACCCAATTTTTTACTGCATCTTCTTTAATCTCAACCTTTTGCCCCTTTACTAGAATCGGAGATCCAGCATCCTGGGTTAAGTGTGTTTCTGCAAAAATTATTTGAGCTTCACTTAAATTGACTTTGTTATTAATGCCGTATGTTTGAATTGCCTTGCGTGCCATTAAACTGTATGAGTCGCCAGGTTGAGAGACATATGAATAGACATTACCTTGTTGCTGTGCCTGCGAAGATTGCGCTTGATCTGTTGACTGTATCATTTCTTGGGCATTTGCAGTCCCATTAACTACAAACAATAGCCCTAAGACCATAACAGAAACGGTAAATAAACCAGCGCTGATTAGCTTAATATTTTTCATGAACTAGGAAACCCTCCTTGCCCACCGATTATGCATATAATGAAAAATTATATCAACCAATCAGCAATATTTGCAAGAATATGTTATAACCACAACACTACTATTCATGCTATTCTTGCTTGATATTCAAACATTTGGCACATCCACCACACATAAAGCTAAATCCACCATACAATTTGATGGTGGATATGAGCAAAGTATCAACTGGTCGGGGTTACAGGACTCGAACCTGTGACCTCGCGGTCCCAAACCGCGCGCGCTAGCCAACTGCGCCAAACCCCGGTAACAGGGAAATTATACTTTATTACCCTGTAAAAATCTATATCTATTTAGCAAATTCAATTGCTCGAGTTTCTCGAATCACATTTACTTTAATGGTTCCAGGGTACTGCATGGTGCTTTCAATTTTTGTAGCAATATCTCGCGCCAACTTAATTGCCGACAGATCGTCAACACTTTGAGGCTTAACAAACACCCTGACTTCTCGACCAGCACTAATGGCGTATGATTTTTCTATACCACTAAAACTATTTGCGACGTTCTCAAGTTCCTTCATGCGTTCTGCAAAATTCTCGGCACTAATGTTGCGAGCACCCGGCCTAGCGGCGCTTATCGCATCAACTACACGCACGATTAAGGCCTCTACAGTCGTGGCCTCAACATCATCATGGTGCTGCTCAGCAGCCAATGCCACCTCTTCTGGAGCACCGTACTTACGCAATATCTCACCACTAATGTGATGATGCTTACCCTCTATCTTGTGGGTTAAGGCCTTTCCTATATCATGCACTAACGCAGAATATTTAGCAGTTCTAACATCTGCGCCAACTTCTTCAGCAATAATCCCTGCAATATGCGCCATCTCCGTACTGTGCTTAAGAACATTTTGGCCATATGATGTACGGTACTTAAGCTCTCCTAAGATTTGTAAAATTTCTTTAGGTATCCCGATTACTCCAACTTCTCGGGCGGCATCTTCACCTGCTCTAATAACATCCTTTTGCACATTCTTTTGAGCTTTTTCAACAACTTCTTCAATTCGTCCTGGATGAACGCGACCATCCTTAAGTAACATTTCGACTGCCTGGCGTGCAACCTCACGTCGCACAGGATCAAAACTTGAAAGCACTATATAGCCGGGTGTGTCATCAACCATAATATCAACACCTGTTGCGCGTTGAAGTGCTTGAATATTGCGACCTTCTTTCCCAATAATTCGCCCCTTCATCTCTTCATCGTCAAGCTTTACACTAGTCAGTGTTCGCTCAGCGGTTACCTCACTGGCCATACGCTCCATAGCTGAAACAATAATATATCCTGCTTTTTCTTCAGCCATTTCTTGAGCTTCGGTTTGCAATTTAGCAATAAGTCCGGTAAGGTCGCTCTTGATATCGCGCTCTGTCATCTGCATTAATTTTTCTATAGCTTCTGATTTAGAGAGCTTTGCAACCTTCTCTAATTTTTCTTGTTGTTTGGTTCGAATTTTTCGAATCTCGTCTTTTAGGGCTTCAACTTCATCTTCACTTTTACGCAATGCTTCATTACGTTTATCTAGTTGATCGAGTTTTTTATCTAATGCGTCCTCACGATCAAGCAAACGCTTCTCGATATCCTTAAACTCCTTGCGACGCTGTTGTTCTTCTTTGCGTGCCTCATCAGCGATTTTCAGAGCATCATCTTTTGCATCTTGAACTATTTTACGAGCCTCTTTTTTGGCTTTATCAACTTCTTTCTTGGCATTTTCTTCGGTTTTTCCTGCTTTTTGGCGAGTAATCAAAACATTACCACCAAAACCAACAGCAAGACCAGCCACAGCTAAAACTATGGTAATTGGTTCCATTACAGTTCCTTTCTTTACGTGTTTGATAACCTCACAATCACTATCACTTCTTTAGCAAGATTATCAAAATCAAATCAATAAAATTGTTGGATTTATCCCAAAAATATATCCTACGTAAGATTATACTGCAAAATTCATATTTGCACCAATAAGTCAGTAGATACGACTAACTTCAGTAAAAACTAAAGCCCTATCTTCAAATGTTTTGTTAGAAGTATTAAATTTGCCAGTACAAGAAATTAGGTTGAGCCCATGTGTACCTTTAGTAATCGGTAAAATCATTTCGGTCATATCTAAATTTGTCGCCTTCTTGATTTCTACTTTGACAACTTTGTAGTCAATCTTCTTGCCGTCGCCACGCTCAATAGTTACAATATCCCCTTTATTTAGAGTTTCTATTTTGTAGAACACTCCTTTTTGTGTCGGCCCAGACACATGACCGTCAAGCAATACAGCGCCACCAGGAGTTCCGGGCTTAGCGCTTTGATTGTACCATCCTGCATCATGAATACTCCTAGGTGCCTCAAGAGACCCGTCTTTGCCTACAGACATTTGCCTTACTCTACCATTAATGCCAAGCTTTGAAATTGTCACTATTCTTGGTAAGTCAGGTGCAACAGAGTATGAGCGAACGTCATCATCTGATGGCTTTTTTTCATCAACATCACCTGTAGCACCTTCAGAATTTGCTTCTTGTGCTGAAACAGTTTGAGCAATCTTGTTGTCGAGCATAAATGATCTTATTGCAACCGTTAAGCCAACAACAAACACTACAACCGCCATACCGTACATGAAATGATTTGGAGTTATTGACCTGAGCCTAAATGATAGCTTTTTCTTCTCTTTTTGAGACTTCTTCCAATTATTAGCGGATTCTTGAAAATTCAAAGCTTTTAAACTATTGATTTCGGGAACGATGTCGCTGTCATTGACTTTCCGCTTTGGATTGTTTGGTAAAGAAGTTATATTGCTGAAGTTATTTGGAGGTGTATTTTCACGTTTCGTAGCAACGTTTTCTAATTGCTTATCCTGCAGACTCGCAGACTTAGAGATCACAGAAGCTATGCTTGAAGGTTCCCATACATCCATTCCTATTCGCCGCTGCAAATGTGTTGCACTGCCTCGTGGGATAACTCTACGTGGTTGTCTGGTGCGATATGTTCGCATTCTATCCGACAGTTCAAGGGCACTAAGTTGTAACTTCTGTTTTTGTTGCATTTTTTGTTTAGTTTTTAGTTTTTACAAAAGCAAATTCTAGGCTTGCTTTTTGGTTGTGGTCTTGCGAGCCACGAATGCAATTGCTAATGCTGATCCGGTAGTTGCAAGCAGAGTAAGCAGTGGGTTGTTCTTCAGCATTGCGAATCCGGTATTTGGAACTTTTGGTGCAGTAACAACCGTTATAGTCACATCATTGCCGTCACCGCCTTTGTAACTAATCTTATATACGCCACCATCACTATTTGTAAAGGTTGCACCTTCTGGTAAGTCTTTGAATGTCCCAGTTACTGCGTCTGATCCGTCATTGGCAATAATTGTATATACATCGTTTGCCTTTGGAACATAATCTTCAAACCTCAAGACTTTCAACGTTCCGTTACCAAGTGTAACTGTTCCGTTAGCAACAATTTGATCAGCTCCATCTTTGCCTATTTCGAACTCATATATTCCGCCTTCTTCCCATTCAATATCACCAACTGTTAATGTTCCCGGGCTGTGTCCTGGAGCAATCACGCCACCAGCAAGAATCTTTGAATATCCTCCTATTTTCCCTGTACCACCAAGAATACCCTTAACTTTAAAGGGATAATCTACCGTACCTAGTATTGATTCACTACAATCAAAATCAACAAGCACTTTATTGTTCGCTGACTGAGCATTATAAACATTAGAACAATCTTCTAGCTTTGATATTGTCACAACCTCCATCTCGCTACTCACCGAGGATCCATCTGGGTAGGTTACAGATCCGCTACCTCCAGGTTGTACTTGTAAATTATCTTTACCATTTAATGTTCCACTAAATTTTAGATTAGCATGATCTAAATATACCTTAGTAGAAGCCCCTATTGTAACCACACCGCTCAAATTAACAGTTGTATTTGTGGCAGGAGTTGCGCAATCTTCCCCATAGGCCTGACTAAGACGTACACGCCCGCCATCAATAATAAAATTCTTGTTGAAGGTCATGTCGGATCCTTTATCAGTAATAAACCATAAGCTACTATTACCTCCAACAACAGAAACGCTTGATGCCTTGTTTGCAATATCGTTGGCTCTAGGCGTAACCATTAAAGCCTGGTATCCTTGAACAACTATGCTGCCACTAAAGTTTGGGCTATCATCCAAGACAGGATTAGAATAAGGAATAGATAAACAATCCCCACCACCGCCACTTTGGACGACAGAATCCAAAATCAGAGCACCCGTACCGGATACACTGTAAAGACTCGTATCAATAACAGTCACAGCGTGACTACCAATATCTAGTATAGGCTCGCCCATAGGGTTAAATATTACGTTTTGAATAGTAATGTCACCATCTGCAATTATGCCCACCCCCACGTACATATGAGTGCTTTCTAGGGGTGAAAAATTACCAGATAGCTTTAAGTCATTTCCTGTCACGTTAATGAGATGATAGCAACCACTGGGCTTTTCGCCACTAGTTGAGATACCTGAAAGAGTTATAGAATTGGGATCTAAATCATTATTAAATGTCAAATCTGCAGAACAGTCACCACTAAAAATTGTATCCATAGGGAATACAAGGCTGTCGCCATTTGCTGGTGCTGTGTCTCCATCCCAGTTAGCTCCAGTACTAAAATTATCATCAGCACCCTCACCATCCCAAGTTTTGACCGCAGCAAAAGCACTTCCACGACTTATTGTTAATGCGCCCAATAAGGTTGCAACAAATAATCCAATACCAAATAACATTTTATGTTTTTTCACGTTTTTGTATCCTTTTTATTGTTTAAAGTACTATGAGTTAAGCTTATGTTTAAGCTGTTAGTTTGTCAAGCATTTTTCACAAATCTGTTGAGTTATTCACCACGTTACTTCTTCGGCTCGGTGATTCTTGCTGGTCTTCCATACTCAGGTATAACTATTTGTTCATCGACATTTTTTGGCAGTTTTTTTATACCTTCAGATATCCAATTATCACCACTTGCGCTAACTGCTGGAATATCTAAGCTATACGCAAGGCTGTTAGCGACTGTAGCACCTATTCTTAACCCGGTAAAACTCCCAGGACCTTTATAGCAAACAACGCCAGTAATATCCTGCCAATTTTTGTTCTCAGCGTTAAGTAGGGCGCCGATCTTAAGATGTATAGTTTCTGCAAGCTCTCTATGCGCCTGCCACTTCTCATATTGACGTTCCTGCCCAGCCTTAAAGAATAATCCAACTTCAGCAATTGGCCGATCAGTCCGTATTGTTATGATCATCTCAATTTAACGCTGCCCTGATGTATTACATGTTGAAATAAATCTCAGGACAACCACCCTACTTGCCTGCTTTGATAGTTCATTTGGGCTATTCTCATAATCAGTCGCCGACATAGTAGAATCAATTACGATATTGTCCGATGGAACCCCTTTGGCTACCAGCTCAGACTTAACCACTTCGGCGCGTTGAATAGCAAAATCCTTATCGGACTGGGAAGTGGCCACGCCACCACTTAGTTTAACAGTATAGAGCTTTCCTTTTACTGCAGGATCGTTAGCTAGATCCGCCACACCTTGAACCGCGCCCGTAATGTCCGAACTTGTATCTAAAGAATCGGGTTCAAAATGAACATTTGCAGTATATGGCGTATTTGGGTCTTCGAAATGTAGCCCACTTTCTGTAGCAGTCTTCCCGCCTTTATGGTATAAATTGCTGTACCAATTATCGAAATCAGACTGCACAAGACATTTACCTCCACTCGATTGAGCTACCGGTTCAGTGGAAGTTGTTGCGTTGCTCTGATCACTACTTGCGCCCACTAAAGCGACATTATTGCCAGTAACTAGCTCTGTTACCTTCCAGCCTTTGTCGCCTTTTTCCAGCGCTGTTCGAGCCATTTTATTATTTGCCCCTTGCAATGTATATAGAAAATAGTGTTTTCCTGACTTATTCGTGCTGTCAACCTTATCAAAACTTGTTGCCTTCATGCCCGGTGTCATGCTTTGCAAAAACCGCTTAGTTTCAGGGCTACCATCAGTATGTGAAAGCGCCTTATCTACATCCCCTGCAGTCATAGCAGCCATAAATGAACTAGACGTAGAAGAGATCTGTATAGCGTTCAAAACTACAAATAAGAAAAAAACTACTACTGGAATAATAACGATACAAATAGCTCCGATTATTAGACCAATAATTAAACCCTTGTGGCTTTTTTTGGGTACCGAATTAGCCTGAAATTGGTTCGTGGTTGTAGATTGCGTCGCATTAGGCGCACTACTAGTTGTGGGATCCTGAGCCGTGGGTTGTGTAGAATTACTTATGGAGCCTGTTGACGTAGTAGGAACAGAAGGAGATGTAGAGACTTGAGAAGTTGGCGATACTGGTGGAGTAGGAGCTGAAGGAGGAGTAGGTGAAGTAGGTGGATTGGAATTCATAGGCTGATTATTTTGATTATCTGGTTGCATATATTCTCCTGATTATTTAATTTGTCTTGGTTATGTTTATATTCTATATACTTCATGACATTAAGCAATCATTAATTAGATACTCCAACCTATCAGGAGCTACAAAAGATAATAATCTCTTGTTTTCATCAAGGGGTTTAATAGTTAATTGTAATCTGTCCTCGGGCAGGACATGTCTGACAGCCTCCGACCATTCAACAACAATAACAGTGGTTTCATCTAAAATAGACTCTTCAACTTCATACTCGATCAAGTCCACTTCTTCAAGTCTATAAAAATCAAAGTGGACAATATTAAAACTCTCGGTTTTATATAGTTTACTTAATGAAAATGTCGGGCTAGAAACGTGGCTTTTGCTTCTAGCGCCCTTTACTAACCCCCTAACAAAAGTAGTCTTGCCACCTCCAATGTCTGAAATTAACTCAATACATTCACCACCTTTTAATCTAGCCCCGATCTGACTAGCTATTAATCGCGTTCTCGCTTCATTGTTTGATACTAATTCTAGTTTCATTATTAATTACAATTGTATGCAAATATCCAACAAACCACAAAATAGTTTTAATGTAATAGTTTATAATAATCGTTGATGTTAATGCTTGGACAATCTTTGCTAAACAAACAAGTTCTCAGTCTTCAAATAGGAGCACCGATCGGTGTTGTTACAGAGGCAATTATAAATCCATTCAATCTTAAACTAGAAGGCTGGTACGCCAAAGATCTTTACGCCAAACATAATGCAATCCTCTTATCACAAGATGTTAGAGAAATAATACAAGATGGGATGGTAGTAAACGATCATAATTCACTATCAAATCCTGATGAATTAGTGCGATTACAAGAAATTATCAAACACAAATTTATCTTGCTCGGCATGAACGTTATCTCTGATCAAAAACGAAGATTGGGCAAAGTATCAGATTACGCATTAAATACCGACAATTTCTTTGTCCAAAAGTTACAAATCAGCCAATCAATAGTAAAAAGCTTCACCGGCGGGACTCTAATTATAGATCGCTCACAGATTATTGAAATCACACATAAAAAAATAACGGTTAGCGAAGCTACGGCTCAAGATTCACCACCGGTACCTGCTATTGCTTAATCACTCGTTCATCACAATATTGATATCATCATAACTGAACCCTTGTCGAAGTAAGTAGGCTTTAAGTTTGGTTTGGTCTTGGTATCTCGTTTGTTTATTCTTTCTATCAATAATATGTCGTAAAACCTCTTGTTCGTCAGTCTTGTCATCACGGATAACTCTAGATATATCTGCTGATGACACATGTTTTTGTCTAAGTTCATCTGTTAGTCTTCTTTTGCTTACGTGTTTTAATGCACGACGGCTACGCACCCAACTTTCTGCAAATTTTAAGTCATCAATATACCCAATATCGCTTAACTTGCTAAGCGTTTTAGTTACTGTGTTGTCGTTATGACCCTTTCTCGATAAATATTGCTCTACCTCCCATCTGCTTCTTGGTCGTCTAGACAGATAATCTAATACCCTCATATAAGCTTTATCGTCTTCTGCTTTGTTTAGTATCTCTTTTAATTCTAATTTTGTAACTTCTTGACCAACTTTAATGTTGATGCTAAATAGCTCCTGTTCGGACAAGCTAAATGAATATTTATCATCAACATATATTGAGTAACGATCTGCTCGCTTAACCTGTTGTTTGATATTTGTTATCCTCATAAGATCTACCCGTCTTAGGCTAATCGATATTCTTAAATATACCTACATAAATATCCCAAATCATACGCCAAGAAATCTCCTTGAACATATATCGAGCTTCCTGATTATTGTGTTTGAGAAGCAACTTCTGTTACTTTGTTGGCAACTTCTTCCATAATCTTTGGATTGTCTTCTAGATATTTTTTAGTGGCTTCTCGTCCTTGCCCAATCTTGCTACCACCATAAGCAAACCAAGCACCAGATTTATCAACAATTCCTTTATCTACCGCTAAGTCTAAAACATCACCCGATCGACTAATTCCTTTATTGTACATAATATCAAACTCTGCTTGCCTAAAAGGTGGGGCAATTTTATTCTTCACAACTTTAACTCGACAATGATTACCTATTATATCGTCGCCCTGTTTAATTTGACTAACTCGACGGATATCCATGCGGACTGAAGCATAAAACTTGAGTGCATTACCGCCCGTAGTAGTCTCGGGATTACCAAACATTACTCCAATTTTCTCACGAATTTGGTTAGTGAAAATCACACAGGTATCAGCTTTGGAAATGAAGGCCGTGAGTTTGCGCATCGCGGCGCTCATGAGCCGTGCC
>CAZTWB010000013.1:0-2272 GCA_964617035.1 uncultured Candidatus Saccharibacteria bacterium | reverse complement strand
ACATTACACCAATTTTCATGCGAATCTGGTTGATAAATATAACTGTAGTTTTTGATCGATTAATGACACCTGTTAGCTTACGTAATGCCTGACTCATCAAACGAGCCTGCAATCCCATATGACTATCGCCCATGTCACCTTCTATTTCTGCACGTGGCACAAGGGCTGCGACAGAATCAACAACCACCAAGTCAACAGCATTAGATCTAACAAGTGTTTCGGTAATCTCTAGGGCTTGTTCTCCGTTATCTGGCTGTGATATCAAGAGACTCTCAACATTAACACCTAATTTCTTGGCGTAAGCTGGATCAAGTGCATGTTCGGCGTCAATAAAGGCTGCTGTACCACCAGTTTTCTGGATTTCTGCAATTGCATGCAAAGCAATGGTTGTTTTTCCGGAACTTTCTGGGCCGTATACCTCAATAATTCTACCTTTTGGCAATCCACCACCTAATGCTAAGTCTAGCGCTAAACTTCCTGTTGGAATACATTCAACCGAGACTTTATGAGCATCACCCAAGCGCATAATTGAGCCCTTACCAAATTGTTTCTCTATGTTATCTAAGGCTAAACTTAATGCCTGCGCTTTTCCATCATCTTGCGTTTTTGAAATTTTCTTGTCTACCACTTTACTCCCCTTCTCCACCTTTTGGTGCTTTAATAGTATATCATTTTATCCTGACAGAAAGTGGTCAAGTTAATAGTTTATGAACATTTTTGCCAAAGCCATAAATACTAATCTTTAGTTAATCCTGGTTATGGCTAGATTTCTTAGCTATAATACATTTAATTATGCGCATATCTGATGAATTAATGGAGAAATTTCTCCAACGATCTTCACAAATAACTACCGATGAACTGGCGACTATGCGTCAACAATCAGTAGATGGTAATGAGTCACTGCAAGATCTCGCAATAAAAAGCAACTTAATATCCGAGAACGAATTAACAAAATTGTATTCTAAAGAAATTGATGTTCCATTTGCAGATTTTAATCCCAAAGATATCCAAGTTGAGGTTCTTCAGCAAATACCAGAAAGACTCGCCAAACAATATAAAGCCATAGTTTTTGGAGTAGATCAAGCAGGAAACCAGTTAGTGGCCATGGAGGATCCTGATGATATCGAAGCAGTTAACTTGTTACAAAAACAACTCGGCTCTGATATAAAGATCCATATTGCACCAAAAAATAATATTCAGTCAGCACTCGATCAATATCAAGGAAACATAAGTAATGAACTGACTAAAGTTATTGATAGCGAAGCAAGCGAAGATAGTGAATCTGAAAAAGTTAAGGTAGAAGACATAGCGGAAGATTCCCCGATAGCCCAAACGGTAAATCTGCTCATTGAATATGCTATCAAAGCAGGTGCAAGTGATATCCATATAGAACCTAGGGAAGATTATGTATCTGTTAGATACCGTGTGGATGGGGTATTAAGAGAAGCCAACAAACTACCAAAAAAAGTCATGGCTTCGTTAGTTTCACGCATAAAAATCCTTTCAAACCTAAAAATCGATGAAAGACGTGCGCCTCAAGATGGTAGATTTAAGATTCAAATTAGTAGCAGACTATATGCACTACGTGTATCAACTCTGCCTGTAATGGATGGAGAAAAGGTCGTAATGCGTATTCTAGATGAATCGACAAAAGCTCTTGGGCTTGAGGATTTAGGATATTGGGACGGGGCATTAGAGGCAATAAACCATGCAATTGTTCAGCCTTATGGAATGATTCTAGTAACAGGCCCAACTGGGTCAGGTAAGTCCACAAGTTTATTTAGCATTTTGAGTATTTTGAATAAACCTTCTGTTAACATATCAACCGTAGAAGACCCAGTTGAATATCGTGTAATTGGCGCAAATCAAACCCAAGTAAACCCAGTAGCAGGTATGACATTTGTCAATGGACTACGCGCACTTCTTCGCCAAGACCCTAACATTATCATGGTTGGAGAGATTCGCGACGGAGAAACAGCCGATCTGGCAATTCAGGCTGCTCTTACAGGACATCTGGTATTCTCTACCCTACACACCAACAATGCCGCAACTTCACTGCCTCGCCTTCTAGATATGGAGATTGAACCGTTCTTAATTGCATCTACCATTAGGGCTGTTGTTGGCCAAAGGCTTATTAGGAGATTATGTGTTGAGTGTAAAGAACAATACTCGCCAGACGAAAAGACTCTAGGGCAACTTAAAGATTCATTTCATATCGATAGCCCTGAAAAATTTGCCTGGATACATCAACTAGAGATGTCAGCCATTAGTT
>CAZTWB010000012.1:12422-19871 GCA_964617035.1 uncultured Candidatus Saccharibacteria bacterium | reverse complement strand
GGTGCAGGAGTGGTTGAACTGGACTGTCTCGAAAACAGTTGTGCCGGGCAACTGGCACCGTGGGTTCGAATCCCACCCCTTCCGCCAGGAAGGAAACTTGCCAAAATGGCAGGTTTTTTGTTTTCTGAAAAGAAAACAAGGAATTTGTAACCAATACGGTTCGTATATCCCCCGCAAGCTTTAGCTTGCAAACAGGCGGATATCTACCATCCCACCCCTTCCAGCATATGTCTCCAGCACGTCACAGCCCTGGACTTTGACTACATATTGGCTTTGGAGCAGGCTTTAGGTTTGGTTCTGCCTTTGGCTTCAACTTTAACCAAAAATGGGCTCTAGTATTGTTGGTGGGTATAATAAAGAGGTGGAACTAAGGAATATTCTTAGTTAGTTCATTTCTGGTATTGGTTTTTCTGATAAAGACATAGAACCCTAGACACAAACAACCTAAGATTATAAGTAACACGCCTATTGTTAATAGTGTTGAACTCATCTTGTTTACTATGTCCTGAAAAATTTTTTGAACAGGTAAAGAAAAATCTGCCAACTCGGTTTTAAATGAAACATACTTCATCCTACTGTATAGAATATTAGGTGTGATGAATTTGCCCATCAAACAAAGTACTCCATATAAAATTGAAGCTATGCCAATTGTTCGTAATGCACGATATCTTGGTCGTGTCAAAAGTAACTCAAATATGAGGAGTAATGCAATTAGTAATATTGAGATTAGAGGAAGTAAGGTTAGAATTTTGTAAACATTCGGCAATCTGTTTATTGGTGAACTAGAATTATTGGTTATTTTTGTTAAGTCTACTTTTTGTGGCTGAGTTGCTATTTGCTGGTTGAACTGTTTTTGCGTTTTCGAAATCTCCCCTTCTATGTTTGTTCCTGGAGGGATACAGTTTATGGTGAAGATATCATTTGTAGTTGGCCGTAATTTTCTGGAGCATTCGGGCAAGGTTTTAGCTCTTTTGCGCAATCCATCAGTAACTTCTTGTAAGAAAGTAGCCTGTGCATCGTCTACATTGTATGAGATGACGAGATCTGTATTTTCTCCATTCAACCAAGCGTAAGCATTAGAAATAGTACTTTCAATATTTTGTTGTATAAGATTACTGGTTACTGATTTATCGATTGCCTGGCTAATTATTGGGTTTAGTGTTGCTGTACTGCTGACCGAGGCTACTTGGGTGGCCATTTGTTGTTTTATCCCCTTCTCTACTGTTGAATATAGCCCGCTATTATTCAGCGACTGCTTAATAAAATATTGATTTCCAAAAGTAACCTTAAAAATAACGCCTATAATGAACAGACCTAAACAAGCTAGAATTAATACTTTGACCAGAGCCAGCAGTATTTTTTTAATAATACCCATGCATTAATTATGCTATATTGTCATTAGATATGTCAGAAGAAAGTGTTTTTACAAAGATAATTAAAGGTGAAGTACCATCCCATAAGGTTTATGAGGATGATAAAACTCTGGCTTTTTTAGATATCTATCCGGCAGTTGTTGGCCAAACGGTGGTGGTGCCCAAAATCCAGTTGGAGTTTGTGTGGGATCTGGATGATGAACACTACCAAGCCCTGATGTCAACTACCAAAAAAGTCTCTATACACCTACGCAATAAACTAGGTACTAAGTTTGTTGGTACAAGGATCGAGGGGGTTGATGTTCCACATGCTCATGTAAAAATCTACCCATTTAATACGATAAATGAATATAATGCCAAGCAGGATATGTCTGCCGAACCCGATCACACCGCATTGGCTGAAATGGCAAAAATGCTAACCATGGAGAACGTCTAATGCCTCCTGTTGTTGTTGCGCTATTGTTTGCTGTCGGTGCTGGAACATGGGTCTATACTAAAATTATGCGTAGCACCGGGGGTAATACCAAAAACTCGGCGATAACTGCTGGAATCGCCGGGATCTTCGCCTTTGTAATAATGCTATTAATTCTTAACACTGTCGAAAACATGCTTAAGTAAACTAGCCATTTAATGCTAGTTTACTCTTCCCTTTTAGCCGGACAACTGGTAATATTAGGTTTATATGGACGAGGTGGGTCTCGGAAAACAATTACAAGAAGCCAGAATAAAGGCAGGATTAACACAACAAACGTTGTGTCAAAAAGCAGATATTTCATATTCTACCCTGGCAAAGATTGAGCGAGGTGCTATTAAGGCTCCGTCAATTTTTACTATTCAACGGATAGCCAGTGTGCTTGGGTTAACCTTAAACGAACTGTTGGGCATTTCGGAGTCGCAGGGCTCTGGATTCCCGCCAATTGTACCAAAAAAGGCCAGCAAATCTGGGGTACGCTTTGTGTATTTTGATGTCAACGGATGTTTAGTTCAGTTTTTTCACCGCGCTCTAGAGCGAATTAGCGAAGAGCATGATTTATCGCCAGATGTTGTAGAAATGGCCTTTTGGCAACATAACGATATGGTTTGTAGAGGTGAAATATCGATAGAGGAGTTTAATAAACGATTCGCAAATGATCTTAATATAGATAATATTGACTGGGCTAAGTACTACATAGAAGAAGTAGAGCTAGTTCAGGGAATGGACGATTTATTATCTTGGGCTATTGAAAATTACCATGTCGGGTTAATGACCAATATAATGCCCGGATTTTTGAATGAATTGATTGATCACAATCTTGTGCCTAATATCAACTACGACGTTATTATCGATTCCTCAGAAGTCGGAGCAATTAAGCCAGAAGAAGCAATCTATGAGGAAGCAGAAGATCGGAGCAATTGCCAGCCATCAGAGATACTGTTGATAGACGACAGTCGGCCGAACTTGATGACTGCCAGCAAAAAAGGCTGGAAAGTGCTTTGGTTTAATAGCAATAACCCAGAACAAAGTATTTCGCGTATCAAAAACGCCCTCGAATTTGAGTTATGATTGTCCCTTTAAAAACCATTACATATTAAAAAAGTATTGAATTTGAAGTTGTCTCATATAGCGATCACTATCTAGGCCGGTATCTGGTCGAGTTAGGTATTCAATAACATTTTCTTCCCAGTAATTACCATGTAATATTCTTTTTGCGCCTAAAGCCCTTGCGCCAGTCTAGGTATCTTTTAATACATCTTGCTATGCAACCCATATACTTCCATCGTCATTAAGATTACGTTTACTTCTGAATACATCGGTCACATTGCCGGATGAGGCATTTTCTGCAACTGCATGTTCAGTCTGCGCGCCGTCTTTGTTTTCTTGCAAATAGTAAATATAGCTTCTTACTTTCATTAGTAAAAGTAATGCTATCGATTATTTTTAGCCTTTCAAATAGTGATATGTTATTTGCTAAGTTGTTTGTATTGGGTTTGTAGTAACTTATTTTCTTCAAGTAGTGTTGATAGTTGGTTTTTTGTTTGAGTTACTATCTGTTCTGGTGCATTCGATGTGTATGCCTTGTTAGCGAGTCGTTTCTGAAGCCCGGTAATCTCCTGCTCTTTCTTTTCTATCTTTAGTTTTAATGTATTCTTGTATGCCGATAGCTTCTCTGCATCTACTTCTAGCCATGCTTGCGCGCTAAGTAAACGCACCCCTTTGCCGTTGCTATTTTTTATACCACCTAGCTTGCATAGATTGATTAGCAGGTTTGAGTTATTCGCGACAATTCTTGAACTACTAAATAAAACAGGTTTTGTTAGGCCAATGTTTTTGCAAAGTTGGCGAAGCTCAGTTGTGATATCCTTAATTTTCTCGAATTCTTTCGATTTTTTAGTGTCAAAACCCTCTACCTTTGGCCACTCAGAAACTATCAGTAGGCACTTATTCCAGTCCAGTTCTTGCCAGATCGCTTCCGTTACAAACGGCGCAAAAGGATGAGTTATTTTAAGAACCGTTTCAAGTACAAAAGTGAGAATAACATTCCCTGCTTTAGTTTTTGAGGCTTCTATATACCAATCTGCTACCTCTGACCAAACAGTATGGTAAACGGTATCGAAGGCTTCGGAAAAACGATATTCTTCAAGATAAGAACTGACCTGGTTGCTAGCATGTTGTAAAACTCCCAACACCCAATGATCCGCTACTGTTTGTGGAATTGGAGGAGTTGGTGTGTAGGTGTTATCTTCTACTTTAGACTCAACATATCGGGCAATATTCCATAGCTTATTGGCAAAGTTGCGAGCTCCAATTATTTTGTCAGTAGTGAATGGCTGATTATTTCCAGCTGATTGGCCAGTTATTATTCCCATTCTTAGGGCGTCAGAACCATATTTATCAATCATATCCATGGGGTTTACAACATTACCCTTGCTTTTGCTCATCTTTGCACCGTGCTCATCAAGAACTAACCCATGTAAGTATACTGATTTAAATGGAACTTCGCCGGTTATGTAGATGCCAAGCATTATCATTCGTGATACCCATTGAGCAAGAATATCTACCCCTGTTTCCATTACGCCTAATGGATAAAATTTTTGGAAGTTTTGGCCATCTGGGTAGTCTAGTGTGGCATATGGCCATTGTCCACTTGAAAACCAAGTGTCAAAAACATCCGGGTCACGGTGATAGGTCTTGTCATTTATTGTTAAGATTTCTTGATCTGTCCTAGTGTCAAATAGCCAATCATCTGGATCATCAATGTTTTGAAATGCTGGAATCGGGATACCCCAGGCAATTTGTCGGCTAATATTCCAATCTCGCAAACCTTCTAGGTATGTAATCAGTTGTATTCTCTTACTATCTGGGTAGAATTGGATTTGTTTATCTTTTAATACACTAATTGCTTTACTTACCAAAGGCTTCATATTAATGAACCACTGGTCACGTACCAGAGGTTGAATGACGGTGTCGCATTTATAGCAATGCCCTACTCGGTGTTCGTGATCTTCTACCTTTTCCAGTAACCCTTGTTCTTCAAGCTCTTTGACGATTTGCTTTCGTGCTTGATCAACAGAAAGACCGTGATATTGGTGTGGGGCATCGTGACCAATCTCCCCTGCTTCGGTTATTACCTTAAGTAGGGGCAGATTATGCTTCTGGGCGACATCAAAGTCATTAGGGTCATGAGCAGATGTGATCTTTACTGCACCAGTCCCAAATTTGGTGTCAACCATCTCGTCGGAAATTATGGGAACTTCTCTATTGGCTAATGGAATTACAGCAGTTCTACCTACCAAGTGCTTAAAGCGTTTATCGTTTGGATGAACGGCTACCGCTACATCGCCAAGCATTGTTTCTGGCCTAGTAGTGGCGATAAGGATATATGAATTTTCATCCTTAATATCATTTAAGGGCGATAAAGGGAATTTGATGTAATACATCTTCCCTACTTCAGTTTTGTAGACCACTTCGATGTCTGCAAAAGCAGTACCATGGAAGGTACAGAAGTTGACCAGTCTTTCGCCTCTGTAAATTAGCCCTTCGTCCCACATTTTTTTGAATGTAAGGTTTGCGCGATTTATTATTTTCTTATCAAGAGTGAATGTAAAGCTATTCCAGTCAACGCTTGCACCAAGACGCCTGAACTGTTGTTGATAGTTTGATTTATTCTGCGCAACAAAATCCCAAATTTGCTTGTACAGATCTTCTCTGGAGAAATCAAACCGACTCTTCCCTGCTTTGTTGAGTTCTTTTTCAAAAACAACTTGTGTCTCAAAACCAGCGTGGTCTGCCCCAGGTACAAATAATGTGGCTTTCCCTTTCATGCGTTGGTAGCGAACTGCAACATCTTGCAGAGCGTTTGTCAGCGCGTGGCCAATATGCAAGTTCCCATTTGCATTTGGGGGTGGCACAACAATACTAAATGTCTCAGAACTACCCCTATTTACTGGAGTAAATGCCTGGTTTTCTTCCCATAATTTATAGATTTTTGATTCATATTTTGCGGGTTCGTATGATGAAGATAGTGCCATAAGAAGTTATTCTATCACTTTATAGTAAAAAAATCACCTCTGTCAGAGATGAATTGTAATTTTCACGTGAAAACAAACTTATACAATCACTAGCGATTGCAAGCTTATATTCCCACCTTCCATAACTGATAAGTTTGTTTCTAATGTGCTATCTCGATGGGTTTCGAGACGGTACCTACGTTTTTGTTTTGGTACTTTAAAGCATAACAAACATTACTATCATAAGCAAGGTTGACAAAAAGTTAAAGCCATAGTATAATAATTGATAGACTTGACAGAGTGTCTTGTCGTTCCTGAACAGAGGAGAAGGTAATGTACGAGCACGTACGAGAGATAGTGTGTGGTCTGATCCTGTCGTTGGTCTTCATGGCCATCACGGCAGTGGTCGCCGTCGTGGATCCGTGGAGCAACGGTGTCCCGTGGGCTAACTGGGCTGCCATTTCTGTTGTCGCCGTGTTCTCGGTGTCTACGGCAACTGTCTGCATGATAGAGTCCGACAACGAGAATGATATTTGGATTCTGAACATGTTCAGTCTGGTGGGTTGGCTGATGGTTGCCGGATTCAGTATCGCAATGGCGACAACGCAGGAAGAGGGCGGTCTCGATCCGGCGTACCATTCACTGGCTTGGAGTATCTTCGCGGTACCATTCGTGGTGCTTCCGGTCACCACCATGGTTCAGTACCTTGCTGGTGCTGTGTCCGCACGTCGAGCTCAGCGTAGAGGCAACCAGTACTTGCGCCGGGTCGCGTGACGCACCGCAGAGGTTGTCGAGGGGAGGACCATCATTCGTCGTCGACGTTTCGATGCCCCTCGGCCAAACCTACATGATTTCTCCCTGTTCATTTCACTCTATACATGCGTTTGTATACTGATGAGTCCAAAAGGACGAAAGTGATAACACACCACCACAGTAAACAAAACTGACAAAAAGCATAAGCGCTGTTATAATGTAAAGCTTGTGTTTTTAGAAGAAAGTTTTGAAGAAACAATTATTGAGACGTCTTGGTCGGAGTTGCGCCAATCAAGTGGCGTATATGATGAAGCGCTTGGTCGTGAACAAACCAACCTTGAGTTTATTGAGTTTTATGCTAGACAACTTGGCGCCCATGCAGTTTTTCTAAATATGAATGGCAAACTAAGCGCTGAGGCGAGCAGACACAATAGTGCCGTAACACGGACGGGCGAGGGTGAATATCTGGTTGCAGTGGTTGCTAAGTTTCCTGCTACATAGAGAGACTAGGCTCAATATCTAGGGAATTAGGGTCTGCTGTCGGCTGAGCGTGCTTCATCTTAAAGCACCCCAGAGTGGCAATCATAGCGCCATTATCGGTGCAGAGTTTTGGATCAGTATATTCAACATCGATTGGTAGTCGTTCAGATAACTGATATCGTAACTCAAGGTTAGAAGCAACACCTCCAGCAATGATCACGTTATTTACGGCATAGGTGCGAAAGGCGTCAAGTGTCTTATCGACAACCGTCTCTATCGCAACTCTTTGAAAACTTGCAGAAATATCTTTGCGCTGAGAGGCATTCAGGCGCTCTGCAAGCCGAAAACTTTCAAA
>CAZTWB010000012.1:0-12412 GCA_964617035.1 uncultured Candidatus Saccharibacteria bacterium | reverse complement strand
AGTGTGGTCTACACCTAAAATGTTCTGAGTCGCCCTTAAAACAGCTGTTTTAAGCCCAGAGAAGCTAAAATCATAACGGTTTTCCATTCGTGCTTTGGGTAATTGTAAGGCATGTGGGCTTCCTCCACTGGCGGATTTAGCGATACTTGGCCCTCCGGGGTAGGGGAGTCCAAGGATTTTGGCTACTTTATCAAAAGCTTCTCCAATAGCATCGTCATGAGTTTGGCCAAGTAGCTGGTAGTTAAAATGATCCTGGAACAGTACCAGTTGCGTGTGTCCACCACTGACAATCAGAGCCAAAAGAGGGAAGTTGGGCTGTTTTTTTGGAAGGTTGTACCCAGATAACACCGTTTTGGTTAAGAAGTTGGCGTATACATGACCCTCAACATGATTACAGGCGTAAAGTGGTTTGTTTTTGGTGATTGCTAATGTCCGCGCTGTTAATACCCCGATTAACAAGGAGCCTCCTAGTCCAGCACCGTTAGTAACGGCAATGGCATCAATATCTTTCCAGTCTAGCCCAGATTGATTAAATGCATCTTTTAGAGTAGGTATCATGGCTTGAATATGCTCACGGGCAGCAATCTCTGGTACTACACCACCATATTTTGCGTGGATATTCATACTGCTGGCAGTTGAGCAGGCCAATAGAGTATCACCATTTTTAACAATACCAACGGATGTTTCATCGCAACTACTTTCAATTCCCAGAACAATCATTGGTATAAGTATAACAGGTATAAAAGTATCAGTAGTTGATTTTTGATTATTGTTGACCAGTTGTATTATTAAAATATGAATAGCCGAAAACTGGTTAAATCAATAATACCAAAAGGAGCGTTTAAGCACATAGAACCGTACGGTCACTGGGCCGAGGCAATTATTGCCCAGCAAAAGTCAGGGTATCCTGCAAAGAAGCTGAAGGTTATTGGAGTAACTGGTACTGATGGCAAAACAACTACTTGTATGTTGATTGCTAGTATATTGCGTAGTGCGGGTCATAAAACAGCAATGATTACCACTGCTTCAGTGGATTTTGGTGATGGTGAAGGCGAACAAGAAAACCCAACACAATTGACCACAGGGAGCGCTAACCAACTTAATCGTTTGATATCAACTATTAACAATAACGGTGTAGAGTGGCTTGTTTTAGAAGTTTCTAGTCATGCTTTGTGGCAACGGCGGGTCTGGGGGATACCTTTTACCTTAGCGGTACTAACAAACTTGAGTCCAGAGCATCTGGATTATCATGAAACTTTTGAGAATTATCGTAAAGCAAAAGAAAGACTCTTTAAGCTAGCAAACACCAATAAATATGGTTTGAAAACTGGAATTATTAATGCTGATGACAAATCTGCAGAATACTTCAAGCACGATATTCTGACTGCCGTAACCTATGGAATCAACAAGGGTGATTTGAAGGCATCGAAAGTAGAATCAACACTAAAAGGCAACAATTTCTTAGCTACCATAGATGGTGATGTTTATAAAATCAAATCTCCATTAATCGGTGGTTTTAATGTCTATAACGTACTAGCCGGTGTGGCTGTGGGGCGAATTGTTGGTTTATCGCCAAAAGCTATCGAGAAGGGGATTGCAAATTTGGCGTTTGTGAATGGACGGATGATGCCGATTGATGAGGGTCAGAACTTTCATGTGTTGATTGATTATGCGGTTACTCCTGGGGCAATAGAAAGCGTATTATTAACAACTCGTCAGTTAGCAGGGAAGGGCAAGTTACATATTGTGTTTGGCGCAACTGGAGATCGTGACAAAACAAAGCGACCAAAAATGGGTGAAGTAGCTAGCAGGCTAGCAGATAAAGTTTATTTAACGGATGACGAAACATACACCGAAAATGCAGAAGCTATTAGGCAGGCGGTTTACGGTGGTGTCAAGAAGAACAACCTATCAAAAGTGATTATGTATGCTGATCGTACTAAAGCTATTGAGTCGGCATTGAAAAATGCCAAGAAGGGTGATGTGGTAATAATCTCGGGTATTGGGCATCAGACAACCCGAAATATGGGTGGCAAAAAGATTGCCTGGAGTGATATAGAGGTCACCAAAAAGATTCTAAAAAAATAACAGCTAAGAAGCTGTTTAGTATTCAATGATTAACATGGATTAGGGGCAGTGATTTCTCGATTTCTGTAATAGAAAGAGTGGCACACTGCCCAGGTTGGTAGATGTTAATCGCTTGCGACCTGAGGGGTGCAGGCCTTGATGTTGACGACGTTGTCAACAGGCCTGCAACCCCTCGAAGGTCACCCCCAGCGATCTTAGCTCACCGACGCCTCATGAAAGGAGGTTTGTTGGTGTAGTTCTGAGGCGAAGCCTCATGGTAGCGGTCAGGGTTGACCACCACCAAACTCCGTCCGTTGGATGGATGACTGGCACGCGAGCGAGCTCGCTCACGCTCCTGATGCAGTTGAGCCGATTGCTCGACCAACTGCAACACGATCACCTTCATGACCTCGCTCTGAAGCGAAGAATTCACGAACGTGAAGGTCACCCACTTCCCGGCATCCCGGAAAGATGCAATTTCGCGAGAGAAAATCTCACGCGAACCGTAGACCTCGTACATGGCGGGGAGCCACGCACGAATCGTCGCTGATGGCAGGTGCGCCATCGCAACGTTGTTGGCATAGCTGAACTTGATGACTCCTACTTCAACGGGGCTTCCATCTACCTTGATTGTCTCCATTTATTCTCCTTATGATTGGGAAATGGGACAATTCATTTAAACACAAATATCAAATAATGTCAATACCAAATAGTTGCTTCTAAGTCACATTTGTTGTATAATTGTACATGATGAGTAGTTTTGATGAATCCCGTAATTTTGAGCTAGGCCCCGATAATCCAGTGTTTGTTGATCTCGTAGATCAGCTTGGCTTTGTTGTTGACGATGCATTTAATGACTCACTTAGAAGCTATCGGGTTGATCAACCTCAAAAATCTGTCGTTGAACTGGTGCAGATTGACACTCACTCTTTAGTTGACGAGAAGTTATTTAGTGTTCTTTTGACTGAAAGTGGCGGTAGGGCTGAATATGGTGTTGAGAAAATTCGAGTTTTGGCCAGAATGAATGAGGAGTATAGCTCTGTTAGAGAAGCTGTAGCTTCGCTCTTAGAGGATTATTCAACATTACCGTATAAAACGGATAGTTATTTTGTGGCGCATCAGAGTAAGTCGGGAGAGTGGCGATACAGTCGTATTGACGAACAAGGCATTCATGCATGGCTCCCTAACCTCAGCGACTTGCATTCAGAAGTAGAATATTCTTTAGATGATATTGACATAATGTCTGCTATTGAAGAGGCAACAATGCAATCAAGCACAGCCCAAGATAGAGTAAGTAAAAGGCATCTCCGACAATTAGATAGAGCCTACGCTGAAGAACTCATAGTAAAACTTGACGAGTGGGCGATAGTCCCACAGAACTAGCGAGGGTATTATGAGCGAGATGTTGTACCAGAAGCCAGAAGATTATTTGCTTGATACACTGTATAACTTTCAAGCGTATCGCGAAATAAGGGGTGTTGAGCTTGAACCGGCTGTTATTAACACTGATTTGTACGAAGAGTGCTCAGTATTTACCGATAATAATAGTGGTGACAGAATTGTTATAACTGGACTACCAGCAGATACTAATGATTTTACGGGGGCTGGAGTTTGGTTATCAAATCCAGACCAAGGTGTTGAGATTCGTACAGATCAATGGCAGGTTAGCCCAAAAGATGTGATTTTTTGGATAGATAACGCAGTCAAAGTGACGTATTTTAATCCACATACTGGCACTAGGGTTCCTGGGTTTTCTGCTCAGCAATTAGCAGAACGTCTAGATTTTCCAAGAGTATACCCGATTCCACAATCTGAGCAAGATCCAAGAATGATTCCTGCCCAGATTGAGTATTTAAGAACTCCTCAAACGAATACGTACACCCTAGCCTCGAGGATATTTGATATTGACCTAGAAACCAAGCATCGATTGATTGCTCGCAGATACGGTGTTATCGACTATGATGTAGGGGAATCAACAACATTCGATATTGCAATTCACGAAACATTACCCAGCGAAGATTCGCCGAGAACTGACGAGTTTGATAGGGAATTTATTCTCGATATTAACCTAGGGAAAAAGATGGTTTTAAATGTTGTTCCGTGGGGCAAAGAAGAGATAGGTTTAGTTGGTAGCGACTACAAGATACGTGTTGTTCGTGAGGGCATGCTGGTTAGCGCCTTGCAGGATGGTCATGAGGTTATGTGTATTCCAACCAATGCCACCAAACAGTTTATAGATAGTATCTTGCATTGTTCAATCCAAAATCAACCAGATGCTTGACAGCTAAATTAGCAATCGGCTATAGTGAGTGCTGAAAGCTAGCACTCTAATAGCATAAGTGCTAACTACAAGTGAAAATCTAGTATAAGGAGGAAAAGATGACAAATAAAATTCAACCAATGGAAGACTACGTGGTTGTTCAAGCGGAAGAAGCAAAAACTACAACAACGAGCGGATTATATATTCCTGATTCTGCTCAAGAAAAGCCAAAGACTGCTAAGGTTGTTGCGGTTGGATCTGACGTTAAGGGCGTCAAGGTTGGCGACAAAATTATATACAAGAATGAGTATGAAGCTACAACCGTTAAGTTTGGTGCTGACGAATACACTGTAGTTTACAAAAAGAATATTATCGCAACTGTTAAATAAGACAAGAAGGGGAGAGTTAACAAATGGCAAAAAAAGTTTTTTATGATGAAGATGCTCGTCGACGAGTTCTAGAGGGTGCGCGAATTTTATATGAAGCAGTTAAAACTACTATGGGGCCTAAAGGTCGAAATGTAGTGATTAGTAAGTCTTATGGCAACCCTACTGTTACACATGATGGAGTAACCGTTGCCAAAGGTGTAGAGATTGAAGATAAAGACGATGAGACTTTAGGCTATAAGGTTGGCGCTGAGCTTATCAAGCAAGCTGCAAATAAAATGAATGATGTGGCTGGTGACGGAACAACAACGGTAACTGTCTTGACCTATCATATTCTTAGCGAGGCAAATAAATTAATTGCAGCGGGTCACAATCCAATGTTACTCAGAAAAGGCCTAGAGTCAGCATCTCAGGATGTAATTGCCAAGTTAAGTGGCCTAAGCGAAGATATTAAGAGCAACAAGAAACGGGTCGCCGAAGTTGCCACTATTAGCGCTGGTGATAGCGAAATTGGTGGTTTGATTGCTGACGTTATCGAAAAGGTTGGTAAAGATGGAGTTGTGACAGTTGAAGAAGGTCAGAGCCTAGAGCTTGAAAGCGAAGTTGTAGAAGGCTTTACTTTCGATAAGGGCTATGTAAGTGCCTTAATGGTCACTGATACGACTCGTATGGAGGCAGTATACGACAAACCAGCAATCGTGATTACCGACAAAAAGATCAGTTCTGTGCAAGAATTTCTTCCATTACTAGAAAAGCTTGCCCAAGCTGGGAAAAAGGATCTTGTAATTATCGCAGAAGATGTTGAGGGCGAGGTATTAGGAACCCTTGTACTCAATAAATTAAAGGGAGTACTAAATACAGTCGCCGTCAAAGCACCAAGCTTTGGTGATCGACGCAAAGATGTTTTGCAAGATATTGCAATACTAACAGGTGGAGTGGTTATCAGTGAAGAACAAGGTATGACATTCGAAAACGTTGAGCTTGATGTTGTCGGAACTGCACGTAAAATTATTGTTACAAAGGATGAAACAACAATTATTGAAGGCGCAGGACGAGCAACAGATGTAAAACAAAGAATTGCCCAGATTGTTGCACAGGCCGATAATGCTAGTAGTGAGTACGACAAAGAGCAGTTGGATAAACGACGTGCTTCATTACAGGGCAAAGTAGCGGTAATTAAGGTTGGTGGTGCAACAGAGACAGAGATTGAGGAGAAGAAGTTCCGTGTTGATGACGCAGTTGCAGCCACAAAGGCGGCGCTTGAAGAAGGTATCGTACCTGGTGGTGGAGTAACACTGGTCAATCTGGCAGAAACCATCAAAATTGGTGGTCATGATTCAAGTTCTGCTGGCGCTCAACTTCTAAAGAGTGCTTTAGAACAGCCATTCAGAATCTTGATGCTTAACTCCGCAATAAACCCAGATGAGTGGTTGCCACAAGTCAAAAAAGCAAAAGCAGGCCAAGGTGTCAATGTGAATAGCCCAAGTAAATTAGTGGATCTTAAATCTAATGGGGTTGTTGACCCAACAAGAGTGACAAAAGAAGCTATTCAAAATGCGGTTTCGATTGCCGGAACTAGCATGACAATGGGGGCTTTAGTTGTTGATGTACCAGAAAAAGAATCTCCAATGCCTGCCGGTGGTGGAATGGGTATGGGTGGCGGAATGATGGGCATGTAGTAGATCTGTACTAGCAAAAAAAGCTCCGAATATCTCGGAGCTTTTTGCTAATATGTATCTGTATGAGAGATAAAGAAAAGAATCCAGATTCACCAGAACGCAAAATTGCAGATAAGGTAAGCTCACTTCATGATGAGTTCTTGCAATTGGCGCCGAATTATGCCAGGGGAGCTTGGAATCCTAAAGATGCAATAAAAACTAATTCAGGTAGTTGCATGGCAGAATTGTTATATGTTGTTGGTGGTTTGCTGGCTGACGATTTGGTTGAGGAAAAAGATATCTTTATCGGGTTTTCAAAATCGCATGGCGCCGACCAGTCAATTGGTTTCGTGAATAAACAAGGTAAAAAATATGCACACACAACACTTTTTATTACGGTTAGGGAAGGGATAACCTTAGGAATGGATTTTCGTGCAAACAGAGCAGATGAGTTGCCGAGTGTTCAAAGAATGCGGGAGGACGATTTAAGTTTTGAAGATTCTTACTTCGTAGGTGGGCTTGAAGAGGCGATATTCAAATACGCAGATGCAGTTAATGGCGAAGTTATCTCTACTGATGATTTAACAGCCCTCCACCGTAATACTGGCAGAGAAAGTAACGAAATTCAGTTTAATGAAGATTTCTAGTATACAAAATTAAGCCTGGGGATCGCCCTGTCCGTAATCTTTGTCAGGATTATCTAGCCCATCTTTCTCTTCGCGAGTGGAAGCGACAATACCGTTTGGATCGAGCTCAATGGGTTCTCTTTCAGCTATATCTTTTATATCTGCTTCTTTGCGTTCGTCGAGGTCATTCCCGCGCATTTCTTCTAGTTTCTTTTCTTTAGATAAAGAAGCTGTGTAAATTCTCCTTTTTATTGTATTGTTTGTACGTCTTTAACTTTATTTGGTCTCGTATAACCGAGTGACGTTGGTTATAAAAAAATTCTACAAGTTTCTCTTTAGAGAAATGGTCTTTTGGAATTTCAATAATTTAACATAAAGGTTGACAAAAGCACAATATCCTATACCAAGTTATTGACTGATTAGTCAAAAAGCAGTAAAATATAGATATCTAAGGAGACTGATATGGTTAAGATGCCATGGAATCGCAACAGAACGCGACCTGTTGCTTCACAAATACCAGCTGAAGTTGAAGAGTATTATCAAGCTGAACACAAGGAACGACGTGGCATAGCTTGGTTATTAATGCTAGCTGCACTTACTCTAACACTTTTAATTGCTATTGTTATATTCTTTGGCGGAAGGTGGGTATATCAAAAAGTGTTTAATAATAATGCCGCTGATAACTCCAGTCAATCAGTTTCAAATGAACAATTCGACTCTAGTCCAAATGATAATTCCCAGCAAAGCCATGACGACCAAACTAATAATAACCAAAACAGTCAAGCTTCTGGTGGCGAAGACAGTAGTACAACAGACTCGTCAACATCAACCAGCTCTCAAAATAATGCCGGTGCCTCAAACAGTCAACAGAATGCACATAGCTCCACAACAACACCAGTAACAGGTCCAGAAACTCCAGAAATTCCTAGAACTGGCGCAACCGAGGAGTAGATTATTCCTCAGTTTTGTGAGTGAAGTAGTTAATTTCGTTGACAATATCTAGCAATGCTTGAGCGCGCTTTTTTTCGTCTGAGATGTCTTTAGCTGATTCGTATGCTTTTGGTAATAGGTCTTTGTCATCAGATGCCTGGATCATCATCATTGTGGTTTTAAACTTCTCTTCTGCATTTTGGTCTAGATGATTAATCAATGGAGTGAGATCTTGCAGAGCTTGGCGTTTAATATTTGCTAAATCGTCTGTTGTGGTCTGTGTGTTGGTGATTGAGTTTTGAGCATAAGCTGGTGGCGTTGAGTACGGATCATCTACTGGCGAGAAGGTTGTTGGGGGTGGTGGAGTATTATTAGCAGATTCTGGGGATATGCTCTCCTTTGGTTCATCGGCTACACTAATTGTTGGAGTGTCCGGGATTGGCGGTGTTGATGATGGTTGTACTGTGGGCGTTGATATTGACTGAGATCCTGTTGCGGTGGGACTTACCACCTCGTCGTTATCATCATCAATTCCGAGCAGTCCATTATTTACTGGTTTATTGCTGATTGGAGGGTTTGTTCCCTCATCTTTATTGTTGCCTTGCCCAAACATGTCACCCCCTCTACTTAATTACTCACATAATAGTTTATACTACATATAGTAGCAAAATATTGTTATAGGCAAAAGAATTTTCTAGGAGGTGTACGTGTTAGATGACCTGAAGTATATTCATCAAAGAGATAAAAGTGATGCGCTAGGCATAGCACAAAATCAAACACAGCAATATTTACATGATTTCGGATTTAGCTGGAATCCCCCAAAAACAATACATGAAGTTGTAGTGGCTGGTATGGGGGGGTCAGGCCTTGCTAGCAAAGCTTATACAAACACAAGCAGTGTCAATGTTCCGTTCACCACACTTCAAGATTACGAGTTGCCAGACAGGGTGAACGAAAATACTTTGTTGATATGTTCAAGCTATTCAGGAAACACAGAAGAAGTAATTAGCGTTATTCAGCAAGCATTTGGTGAACAATTTGCTGACTCCCGGCCTATGGTGGTGGCTATATCATCTGGCGGTAAGCTTGAGGAGTTGGCGATACAAAATAATGTACCTCACCTAAAACTACCAACTGGATATCAACCACGTTTTACTTTTGGTTATCAGTATAGAGCTTTAGCTGAGGTGATGGCATCAACGTCATTAGTAGATAGTGAAATAAGTGCTATTGAGAGTAGCTCCAAAAATCTACCAACACATATTGAAGGCTGGCTACCACAAGTACCAACTAGTAGAAATCTAGCAAAACAAATTGCACTTGATATTGTTGGTAAATCTCCGGTGGTTTATTCTAGCGCCCAATTGTTTCCAGGAGCATATAAATGGAAGATTAGCTTTAATGAAAATGCAAAAAACATTGCCTGGTGTAATCAGTTTCCTGAGTTTAATCATAACGAATTTCTTGGGTGGTATAGTCATCCAGTCCAAAAACCATATGCTCCAGTTTTTTTGGTTTCAGACTTAGATCATCCACGGATAAAAAGGCGATTTTCGTTAACAAGTAAGCTTCTTTCTGGTAAAATGCCTGCTCCGATTGTTGTTAATGTTTTGGGAGAAACGCCTCTAGAAAGGTTATTTTTTATTGTAGCATTAGGTGACTTTGTAAGTTTGTATCTTGCATTGTTAAATAATATCGATCCCACACCTGTAGAGCTAATAGAAAAACTAAAAAATGAACTAAAGTAGCCATGAAAATACGTACCTCAGAAGATATCAAAAAGCTTGGTACGATTCTTGGCGTCTGGGCACATCCTGATGATGAAACTTTCTCTTCTGGTGGTATTATGGCGACCGCAATTGCTAATGGCCAAAGAGTAGTTTGCTTAACAGCCACTAGTGGCGAGCAGGGTGTTCAAGATGAGCTAAAATGGCCGAGGTCAAAGCTTGCAGAAATTCGTAAAGCAGAGCATGACGAGGCTTATAAAATTCTAGGAATTACCGAGCATCATTGGCTTGGATATAAAGACGGGCTTTGTAAATCAAACAACCTTGTCGCGATCGAGACCATACGACAATTTATGAACAATATACAACCAGATACTATATTAACTTTCGGTGCTGATGGCCTAACCGGTCACACCGACCATCAAGCAGTTCACAAATGGGTTACCAAAGCTAATAGTAGAGCAGAGAATAAAAGCAAAATATATCAAACAGTTATAACAACTGAGCAATACGAATTGTCGCTAATTAGGCTAGATGAACGGCTGAACTTCTTTTTTAATATCGATTACCCAAAGCTAATAAAAGCAAAAGACTGCGATATCTGTCTTAATCTTGGCGAAGAGTTATTCGATATAAAGTATCGTGCACTTCAGGTAATGCCGTCACAAACTCAGAAGATGATGGATATCTTTGATAGAGATACGCTAGTTAGTGCTTTTTCTACCGAGGCTTTTTCAGAGTATATATACTAAATCAGTAACTAAGGAGTCGTTTAGTCTTAATTTTACTCACGAATAGTACAGACAAGACGATGATTGCGATTGCGACGATAATAGTAGGTGCGTTAAGCAAGACGAGGATACTAGCGAGATAAGCCGCGACGTCTATTGGAACCCCAGTAAAATAAACAGATTGATCTACCGTATCAGAGTTATGTCTTGCCAGTCTCCAGGCTCCACATAAAGGTAGTAATATGGAAGATATTGCTACAACAGGATTCTGGTAAAAAGTAGATAAAACCAACATTGGTGCAACACCAAAAGTAACTAAATCTGCTAGAGCATCAAGATTAGCACCAAATTTTGAATTTGTTTTGGTGCGCCGCGCAACATAGCCATCAAGAACATCAATTATAGATCCAAAAATCATGAGCATACAAGCTAAAGAGAACACGGCATTTAGGGTCACAAGAATCGCTAATGCCCCGGTCAGTAGGTTCAAGAGCGTTAGTATATTAGCAAAATTCTTACGTAGGGCGTGCAATTATTGATTCTCCTGCTTTTACCTTGTCGCCAACATTTACATCGAGCTTTACGTTTGATGGCAAAAGTATCGTAACTTGGGAGCCAAATTTGATTAATCCAAGTAACTGACCTGCTCGTACTTTATCATTTCTATTCACAAATGTCTCGATTCTTCTGGCAATAAATCCGGCAACCTGAATAACTTTTATTGTAAAATCTTTATTTACAATAATGGTTTCGGTTTTTTCGTTCTGCAAGATGGCCTTAAGAGAGTTTGCGGGCAAGAATCTACCATTTGTATGTTTGACAAGAGTAACAGTTCCATCACAAGGAATGCGATTATAGTGTACGTTAAATATACTCATGAAAATAGAAATCGCATATCCATCTGAGCTAACATGAGACGATAATGTTTTAAATGTTCCTTTATATCGTTGGTTACCCTTGTTAAAACTTAGAATAGTATTGCCAGAATACGATGTTATCGCAATAATTTTTCCGTCGGCCGGCGATAGGATTGCTCCATGCTCTTTGTTTGTTCGATCTGGGTTGCGAAGAAAGAATTGTTTAAAACCTAGAAAACAACATACAATTACAAACAATACTACTAAAACAAATAACATAAACATATTCTAAAGCATTGAATGATTATTCGTAGCGTAGTGCTTCTATAGGGTCGAGTTTACTAGCACGACGTGCTGGTAACGTGCCCGCAATAAATGATATAGCAACTATTACCAAAATAATACCTATCATAGGAAGGGCAGGGAAAGAAAATAAACTGAGCCCATCAAAATCTTTAAATAAAGTTTCTGAAGCGATACTACTGCCAATGCGACCCACAACATTTGCTACACCTAAGGCAACGAGTGCGCCCCAAAAACCAATCAAGATGGCCTCAAAACTAAACAAGGCAAAGATTTTTAATTTTCTCATGCCCAAAGCCTTCATTAGTCCTATTTCTTTAGTTCGCTCAGCTACTGCCATCATTAAGGTGTTGATAATACCAAAAGTGGCTGCTATTAGAGCGATTCCGGCAAAAATATTAAGGAAGGTTGTTATGGCGCTAATAATGCTTGTTATGATACCTAATTGATCGTCTAGGGTTTTTGCATCAAACCCCTTTTCGGATAGATTTGCCTTAAGGTCGTTAATTTGTCGATCAGTAAAACTATTATCAAACTTGGCGAATGCAATCATGTATTGATCTTTTTGAAACTCTGGGATCCCTTGAGTCATAGCATCATTTGCCTGTTTAGCAAAAGAGATGTTGCTAGTTACCTGACTACCATTAATAATACTGGTTTCTTGGATTCCCACGATTGTTGCATCTAAGGTGAATTGTTTACCAAGGGCGTTCTTGAAGCCGAAAGTCAATTTTTTATTCAATGCATCTTCTGGTGACTTAAAACCAAGAGCCGACACATATTCTGTAGGTATGGTGACCTCACGCTCTTCACCCGTGACATTTACCCTACGGCCACTAGATACAGGATAGTTTACTCCTTCAGTAG
>CAZTWB010000011.1:6364-21657 GCA_964617035.1 uncultured Candidatus Saccharibacteria bacterium | reverse complement strand
GAATAAGTGTAGCAAATTACCCCTGTTGTGTAAAGACCTTATTTATTAGCTTTAACCAATATGGCTATTTCTGCCCCATCAATACTTAGTTTTTTGTGGCTACCAGTAAGGTCGTCAACAGAAAGATTTGTCGCCAAGGTCTCTGTTTTTATAGTCTGGTTATATTGCTGTATTGCATTTTTTAGATCTTCATTGTTAGTTAATAAACTCAGATAAATACGATCATCTACGTTCAGTTCAGCTTGCTTACGTGCATTTTGTACAAGCCTAATAACTTCACGCATTATGCCTTCACGTTTTAAGTCTGGTGTAATATTGGTATCTAGCTCAACTTTCTCGTTTATGTCTTTTTCGATATCCGCTTTTACTTCTACACTTTTAACGTTTAGCTCGTCTTTGATTAATCCTAGGTAATCAAAAGTCTTATTCATCTCACCTATGAATTTATATTCATTCCCAAAAAGCGTTAATGTCGCCAAAGGCTGTCTTACTTTTATCCCGTTCCTTGATCTAATTGATAATCCAGTATTAACGATATTTCTAGCACTATCCATTTGCTCAACTATCGACTGATCAATTCGGCCAGGCTTACACCAACTCTTCAAATGAACGGATTCGCTATCTCCGGTTAGATTATGATACAGTTCCTCGGCCAAAAATGGTGTAAATGGGGCAAGAATTATCGATAGCCTCAGAAGAACATAGTGTAGGGTCTTGTACGCATCGGCCTTATCGCCATCATCTTCGCTCTTCCAAAAACGGCGCCTAGACCTACGTACATACCAGTTAGACGCATCATCAATAAATGGCAAAATCGGCTTGAGTGCTCCCTGTAAATCATACTTATCAGTGCTAGCATCAACTTCTCCAGTAAGTTGATGTACTCGACTAATAATCCATCGGTCCAGTGGGTTCGTGAAGTCATCTGGACTTAGCAAAACTTCCTTGTAATCTACCGCTTCCCAACCGTCCACTTCAGCATACATTGTAAAGAAGTCGTACATATTCCAGATCATTGATAGTTTACGAGCAACATCGCCGACATCTTTATCAGCTAGGCTAAAATTCTCTCCATTTGTTAGAGGACTAGAAAGCATCAAAAATCTAAAACTATCTGCTGAATATTGATCCATCAAATCCATCGGGTCGGTATAATTTTTAAGCTTTTTGCTCATTTTCTTGCCATCCGATGCATTGATAAATCCTGTACAGATCAAATTCTTCCATGGAGCTTTGCCAAACAACCCAACATTGACTGCCATCAGGCTATAAAACCATCCACGAGTCTGATCTATTGCCTCAATAATGAAATCGGCCGGGAACATACTCTCAAACTTGGCTTTGTTTTCAAACGGATAGTGGAATTGAGCAAACGGCATTGAGCCACTTTCAAACCAACAATCCAAGACTTTACCGATGTGATGCATCTGCACACCATCTAACTCAAAGGTTACGTTCATCACTTCTGGCAAGTGGTAATCATCCAGAAGCTTGCCGGTAAACTCTTCAAATTCTTGATAGCTACCAAAAGCCTTAACAACTTCTGTTCCGTCGTTGCGCTCACCTTTCCAAACAGGTATTGGCGTTGCCCAATAGCGATCACGGCTCAAGTTCCAGTCTGGGGCCTGCTCAATTATGTTATGGAAACGCCCAGTACGTAGATTGTCTGGTACCCAATTGGTCTTGGCGGTTTCTTCTAGCATTTCTTTCTTTTGCGATTGAATGTCCATAAACCAACTCGGGTGTGCCCGATACATCAACTTCGTGCCACAACGGTGACAATGCGGATACTCGTGCCTAATATACTCAACCTTGAGCGCCTTGCCCTCTTCTACTAGAGTCTTGGCAATAGTTTTATTGACTTCCCAAATGTTTTCACCAAGCCAACGACTAGCCGTATAGTTGCCGTTCTCGTCAACAATCGAAACTACCGGCACACTTTCTTTCTTACAAAGTTCATAATCTTCTTCACCATAAGCAGGAGCTTCATGCACCAAACCAGTTCCATCAGTTGCCGTTACAAAATCAGCCGAAAGCACCTTGTGAGCATCTGGACCATGGTTCTCAAACAATGGCTCGTATCTTTTACCAACAAGCTCTTTGCCTTTTATCTTTTTAAGCAATTTGTAATCTAGGGGTTGTTTCTTTGCGTCTTGCATTACCCGCTCTACAGCCTCGGTAGCAACATAAAACTTCTTGCCCGCGTGCTCAATCAGAGAATATTCAATCTTCGGATTCACAGCTACCGCCACATTAGCCGGTAATGTCCAAGGAGTCGTTGTCCAAGCCAGCAAGTACTCTTCGGTGTCTTCTAGTTTGAAAAACACGTAAACACTAGGGTCTGTATCCATTTGATAGCTGTTCTCCATGGCTACTTCGGACTTGCTGATAGGAGTTGCGTCTTTGGTGCAATAAACCAAGATCTTTTCGCCCTCATAGATCTTGCCGTTATCGTAAAGCTCCTTGAAGGCCCACCAAACACTCTCCATGTACTCTTTATCCATGGTCTTATAAGCACCCTCAAACTCCACCCAGCGTCCCAGACGCTCGATTGTATCCTCCCACTCCGTGCCAGTCTTTACCATAGCGGCTCGGCATTGTTTAACGTATTCGGAGATACTAATTTTGGTGCCGATCTCTTTTTTGTTCTTGATACCTAGCTGTTTTTCAACAAAAACCTCTGCAGGCAGACCATGGCAATCCCATCCCCATCTTCGCTCAACTCGCTGACCCTTCATGGTATGATATCGCCCCATGGTGTCTTTCACTGTCGATACCAGCAAATGTCCGTGGTGTGGTGTGCCAGTCAAAAATGGCGGACCATCGTAAAACACCCACTTGTTATCTTCTGGACGCTGATCTACAGACTTCTCAAAAGTTTTGTTATCTTTCCAGCGCTTTGCCCAATCCTTTTCGTATTCTAGCGCTCTGCGCCTTGTTCCGTGTTTAAATTTCATACTGTCCCTTCCAGTGAATTTCGTAATTGTTTTACTATTTCATCATGCACTATTCCATTACTAACAATAGCCCCTTTTATATCCCTATCGTATCGCTGTTCATCCCCAAAAAGATCTGTCACTTTACCGCCAGCCTCTTCTACTATAATCTTTGCTGCGGCGATATCGACATTTTTACCCTTTGTACCAGGAAAAATACTTGCAATAAATTCACCACGCGCAACCAAAGCTGCCATGTGCGTCGTGCTACCTGGAGACAACAGATAAATCTTTCTATCTACTGATAGTTTCTTTAATGGAGTCAAAATATCATAGTCAGACTCAGGCCACCAATCAAAATTCATTCGTTGCTTGTTATTAAAGCCCTCTTGAGAAACGGTAATCTTTTTGTTATTTACCCAAGCACCCTTACCAAGTTGTGCATAGTATAACTTGTCGCCAAATGGATCATAAATTACACCAATCACGGGAGCACCGTCAATTACTAGGGCGAGTGAGAATACTGATACCCTTAAACCCATGGCAAAAGGATTTGTGCCATCTATAGGATCGCAGACCCATAAAAACCGCGCAGATCTTTCACTAGACTCCTCCTCCCCGTCTATCCCATGTCCTGAATAGGTTGCCTTAACCCTTGCGATAACCATTGAATTAATTTCTCTATCAGCCACAGTAACTATTGTATTGTCATCTTTATATTCAGTTTCTGAATTACTGTCTAAGTGTTTATGCATAATATCACCTGCTTTGTATGCAAGTTGTTTTGCAAAATCTAGATACTCATCATACATAGAATTCCTCCATTAATAATAAAGCACTCCTTTTAGCTATCGGAATCCCGCGGTTTACGGGACGGTACCATCCGATTTCTAAAAGAAGTGCTTATCACTTTTTTAGCTCTTACTTAACGGCTGTTACGGGCTTACCCGGCGAGGTCTACTTGTCTAACGACTTTCTTCTTGCTACTTCGTGGTTGATGGCCACTCATCCAAATTGGAGCGTATTTACACAATCAGTTTACAACAAACAGAGGTAATTAACAAGTTTATTACTTGACCTCACCGTAAGCCGAAAGCTCATTAATTAATGGCAAGGGCTTTCCGCTCCATTTTTGCAATAAAGATCCACTATTATCTAAGGCCAAAAATGTTGGATGATCTAATACATCATAGAGTTTCATCTTTGAAATTCCGTCTGGAGTATCAATATTCAATAACTCGATTTCTTTACCTGTGCGGTTGTGGAATTCTCGCACATATTGTTCAACCCCACGCGCAAACTCTGAATTTGGACGATAAAGCACAATCAATTTCATACAGTTTAGTTTATCACAATCAGCAGTAATTATCTGTAAGGTTCGGCCGGATGCACTCAAGCGCCGAACCTTACAATTTATATCCCCTAACTACACCCTGTAGTACTACCACAACTAGTGCAAACGTAGCAACTACCTGAACGTTGAGTTTGATTTCCGCAATTAAAACAAAGTGGAGCATTATCATCTTTGACAGATGATTGCTTTTCGCTTGACTTTGGCTGTTTTACCTCCTCAATCGATAGGCTTATTGTTTCCGTTGCAACTTCTGTTGAATCTGATTTAGCATCCGCCCCTGGTTCACTAATGAACGATGTTTGCTCTTCGGGCATATCATCAATAGACGCTAACCCAAGCTCTAAACGATCATCGAATGGTAGATAATCAAGCGCTAATCTTCTAACTATATAGTCTGTTATAGAGGTAGCTGTACGAATATCAACGTCATCCGTAATTCCTGCTGGCGCAAAACTGGTACCGCGCAAAGTCTTAACATAACTCTTTAGCGGAACCCCATACTGCAACCCATGACTCATAGATATGGCAAACGAATCCATTAATCCAGACAAAGTTGAGCCTTGTTTTGAGATGTTCACAAACACTTCACCTGGTGTACCGTCGTCGTATTCACCAACAGTAAAGTAACCATCTAGGTCAGCAATCTCAAAGTGATAGGTCTTACTGGTACGTACTCGTGGTAGCTTTCTCCTTATAGCACCCTTAACTACAATCTTATCTTCGTTAGATTGAACAGCTGTGGGTTCTGTTTTTTCAGAACCTTCTTTCTTCGCCATAGATAATGGCTGAGCTACCTTGCAGTTATCTCGATAAATCGCCACTGCCTTTAATCCAAGCCTCCATGACTCTATATGCAATTGCTCAACATCTTCGACACTAACATCTTCAGGCATATTTACTGTCTTGCTAATCGCCCCAGACAAGAATGGCTGAACAGCGCCCATCATCTTTACATGACCCATATAATGAATAGCATTATCGCCCATTGAACAAGCAAAAACAGCCAGGTGCTCCTTCTTGATGTGTGGCGCACCGATAATAGTCTTTTCGGTATCTATATAGTCGATAATTGCGTCAATCTGCGACTTATTATAGCCTAGCGTTTTTAGTGCTCGCGGAACTGTTTGGTTAACAATATGCATGGTACCACCGCCTACTAGCTTCTTGACTTTCACAAGACCTAGGTCTGGTTCGATACCTGTTGTGTCGCAGTCCATCATCAGACCAATGGTTCCTGTTGGAGCCAAAACGCTAGCTTGCGAATTGCGCACGCCAAACATATTCCCCAGCTCAACTGCGTCATCCCATGACTCTGCTGCGGCACTTAAAAGATCTTCAGACACTAAACCAGCGTCAATATTTGAAACTTCTGCGCGATGCATCTTAAGGACTTTCAGCATTGCCTCGCGGTCTTTATGGAACCCACTGAATGGTCCGACTCTTCTGGCAATCCTAGCACTCGTTGCATATGCATGACCCGTCATAAGCGCAGTAATTGTTGCAGCTTGAGCACGGCCTTCATCAGAGTCATAAGGCAAGCCCTGTGCCATCAATAATGCCCCAAGATTTGCATAACCTAAGCCAAGTTCTCTGTAAGCACGTGCATTTTTTCCTATACCTTCTGTTGGGTATTCCGAATAACCAACTAGTATTTCCTGTGACGTAAACATTACTTCTACGGTATGCTTAAACGCTTCTATATCAAACGTACCGTCTTTATTTAAATACTTAAGCAAGTTAATAGAAGCAAGATTACATGCAGAATTATCAAGGTGCATATATTCACTACATGGGTTTGAAGCATTAATGCGCCCGGCGTTTGGTGCGGTGTGCCATTTATTGATAGTTGTGTCGAACTGCATACCCGGATCTGCACATTCCCAAGCCGCCTCAGCAAATTGGCGCATCAATTTACGAGCCTTTATCGTTTTAACTGTTTTACCAGTTGTAACCGCTTTTAGATCCCAGTCTGCATCGTCAATCACTGCTTGCATAAATTCATCTGTTACACGCACCGAGTTGTTGGCATTCTGATATTGCACAGAAAAAGCGTCCTTACCATCCAAGCTCATATCAAATCCTGATTCTTGCAGTACCCTAGCCTTCCGCTCTTCTATTGCCTTTGCCCAAATAAATTCTTCTACATCTGGATGATCGGCATTTAATATAACCATCTTGGCTGCACGTCGTGTTTTGCCACCACTTTTGATAGCTCCAGCAGAAGCATCTGCGCCACGCATAAAGCTCAATGGACCACTAGCCGTACCAGCGCTCTTGCCTAGCTTCTCTACAGATGATCGAATTGGACTCAAGTTAACACCAGAGCCAGACCCACCCTTAAAGATCATTCCCTCTTCTTTATACCAATTTAAAATTGCTGGCATTGTGTCCTCAATACCCAAAATAAAACAAGCACTAGCCTGTTGAGATCTATCCGTAGCCCCAATATTAAACCAAACTGGTGAGTTAAAAGATGCTCTTTGGGTTGCCAAAATATACTTTAACTCTTGCTTAAAATCTTCTGCTTCCTCTTTAGATTCAAAGTAATCTTCTTGTAATCCTTGTCTAACTATCGTGTCGGCCACCCGGTTAATCAAATCACGCAAGCTATTTTCGCGCTCAGCAGTACCCGGGGTTCCAGAAAAATACTTTTGCGCAACAATATTTATTGCGTTAACCGACCATCCATCCGGAAATTCAACGCCTCTTTGTTCAAAAACATTGACGTTTGTTATTGGATTACTAATAATCGAGTCTCTTTTTACCCATTTTAATTGATCGTATGCTTTAGTTTTGGGCTTCGTAAAGAAGCGACCAACACCCAGTGTAGTTGTTTGTCCCATAATACCCTCACTTATATTGTTATTTTGTTTTTATTTAGAGTTCTCATCATATCACTTATCGACCAATGATAGATGGTTGAGCTCCTCACAATTCTCAACTCGTATTAAGAGCTGTGAGGAGCCAGAAAAACTACATTATTTCTATGCAGATTTTTCTTGCTCTGTTTGATGTTGACGTATTTGCGATAATTCTTGCTCAAAACTAGCTATATCTTTGAAGCGTCGATACACACTAGCAAATCTAACGTATGCAACTTCATTAACGTCTGCTAGGTTATCCATAACAAGCTCGCCTATCTTAGATGAAGAAACATCGGGTTCGCCACAACTATATAACTTTTGCTCTACATTAGAGACAATTTTCTCAATTTGTACACTAGTTATAGTTGTTTTTTCGCATGCTCTATGCAACCCGCTTAACAACTTATCTCGATTAAAAAGCTCCCGTGTACCATTGTGTTTGATTACTACTAGTTGAGGATACTCAATACGTTCATAAGTCGTAAATCGATTATTGCATTTCTGACAAGAGCGACGACGACGAATAGATTCACCTTCAGCAACGTCACGCGACTCAATCACCTTTGTGTCGGCGTTTTGACATTGATTACATCGCATTGTTTACTCCTATTTCGCAATTTTATGTTTAATAATGTACGAACACTTAATCTATATATAGTGTCTATGCTTACAAGCATACCCCTACAAGTAGCGTAATTCAAGTATTTTCTGCTGTATTATTTATTACGTTAGACTGAGTTTACTCAGGATGCTTATCTGATGATTTTTGGTTGTTCCGTTTTCTAAATCTGCGTAAAAATGAGGGCTTTTCTAGCTCATCATCAATATGCTCTGCCTCATTTTCGGATGGCTGATTTTGTGTTGCCTCATTGTCGTTCTCGTGATCTATCGCCCAAATATTTGGCATAGGAGTATCATTATGAAAATCCGATACGTCGTGCGAACTATCAGGTTTATCCTCTAAATCCATATTTATACTCGATATATCCTCGTCTTCTTTGGGGCTACTTGACTTATTCGCTTTGGTTGGCTTTTCTTCAATATTTGTCGTTTTTCGGTTAGCAAAGTACGAGCTATCAAATCCCGTTGCAACAACCGTAATAATAATCTCATCACCTAAATCTGGACTTATTGTTGCTCCAAATATAATATTTGCATCTCCATCAGCTGCATTTGTGATGGTTTCAGCTGCGGTATTGATCTCGTGCATTGTCATATCATTGCCACCAATAACATTGAACAAAACACCACGAGCGCCATCAATAGAGACTTCAAGTAACGGAGACTCTATGGCCTGTTGAGCTGCCTTTACTGCTCTGTCTTCACCGCTCGCTCTACCAATACCCATTAATGCCGAGCCAGCATTACTCATAACCGCCTTAACATCTGCAAAGTCAAGGTTAATAAGCCCGTGTACGGTTATTAAGTCAGATATTCCTTGAACACCTTGCCTCAAAACATCATCTGCAACCTTGAAAGCCTCCATTAATGGGGTCTGCCTATCGATTGTTTGTAATAATCTGTCGTTAGGAATAATTATTAGCGTATCTACTGCACTGCGTAAGTTATCGATTGCCGATTCCGCATTTTTTCGGCGTTTTTCACCTTCAAACGCAAATGGTTTGGTAGCAAAGCCTACAACCAAAGCATTTTCTTCTTTAGCCACCTTCGCAACAATATGTCCCGCTCCACTACCAGTACCCCCGCCAGCACCAATCGTAACAAATACCATATCTGCACCATGAATTGCTTTTTGAATTTCCTCTATAGATTCTTGAGCGGCACGCTCACCCACAGAAGGGTCCGCGCCGGCGCCTAGCCCTCTAGTAGCATCTTTGCCAATATGAATTTTTTTTGTAGCCTTAGAGTGATGTAGTGCCTGCGCATCGGTATTTATTGCAATAAATTCCACGCCATCAACACCTGACTCTACCATACGGTTAATGGCTGCCCCTCCGGCACCGCCAACCCCTACTACTTTAATGCTTGCGAATGTTTCAATAGCTGGTTCAACTTGTGGCATTTAATATTTCCTATTCATTATTCTTGCTTACGTAAATTTAGTATACGCGAGTGATTGAACAACTGCAATGCTACACACGAATTTTTTGTTTTTTGCTGTGAATAAGTTATGTGTTTATTGTTTATTTTTCTTAATTCTATGCCAAACACCACCTAAGACACCGAATACATTTCCGTTATCATGGCCACTTCCTGCCCTTTGTGAACTTGCTGGGAGTAGTAAGATATCTAATATCATTAATCCTATACTAGTAGCAAACGCAGGATCGTTAACTGTATCTATTAACCCACCTATGGGCTGAGCTTTGCCAATACGTGCCGCAAGTTGTAGCTTTTCACGCGCAAAGTCTGCTATACCAGGCATTTTTGCCATACCGCCAACAATTACTACGCCACCAGGTAACTTTTGTGATTTATGAATTCTTTTCAATTCTTTACTAATCAGCTCAAATAATTCCTCAACTCTAGCTTCAGTAATCATTGCAACTTCATCTGCATCAAAACTATAATTCTTTTTCTGAATACTAACACTTATCGTACCTATCTTAGCCTGGTCGCCAAGCCCTGCATGCTGAACTTTAACTGCTTCAGCAATATCTAAGTCAGTTTTTAATCCGATAGCCAAATCGTTAGTAAGATGAATTCCTCCGACTGGAATAACACCTACATATTGAACCTCGCCATCCTCTACAACAACCATATTGGTGGTTCCTGCACCTATATCAATAAGTAGTGTCCCGGATTCTTTTTGCTGTCTAGACAATACTGCCTCAGCTGATGCCAAGCTAGAAACAGTATAGTTAGTTGGCCTGACATGTGCCTTTTCAAGAACGAGATCAACATTTTTTAAGTTAGAACTTAAAGCCGTCACTATGTGCGTATCAACCTCAAGTCGAATCCCCTGCATCCCTACCGGATCTTTAATATTGTCCTGGCCATCAATCCTATAGTTTTTCGCGAAAACTTGTATTATTTCCCGATTTGGGGGTAACTTTATAACAGTTGCTGCTTCTTCTACCCTAGAAACATCTGAAGTTGTTATTTCCTTATTAGCCGTACTTATTGCAACTACACCTCTAGAATTTAATCCAGCTATATGTGACCCATTAATATTTACTGTTGCACTTTGAATGTGTACACCAGATACCTGCTCGGCCTGATTAATTGCTTTGATTATGGCATCGGTAACATCATCAATATGAGCAATAACACCCTTACGCATACCAAGGTTTGTAGACAAACCATGACCAATGATTGACACCTTGCTTTGATCTTGTTGGTCGATAACACCAACTATGCACCGCACTGAGCTGGTGCCAATATCTATTCCTACATAATGTTGTGGCTGTTCACTCATGCAAGCAGTATAACGCTTATACTCTATTTACATCAAGTTATTAAATTTTTTATTCAGTAGATCTGGTTAGTATTTCAAATCCATCGTCAGTCACAAGAACCGTGTCCTCAAAATGCGCAGACAATGAGCCATCACTTGTTGATACAGTCCATCCGTCATTTTCAACATAGACTTTTTCATTTCCAAGCATCGCCATTGGTTCAATAGCTATCGTCATTCCTGAAAGTAGTTCTGGGCCAGTATTCTTTACCCCATAATTTGGGATATTCGGGTTTTCGTGCAATTTATGACCAACGCCGTGACCCACATATTCTCTTACTATTCCCAGCTTTGCATCATCGAGAACTTTTTGTATTGCCGAAGATATTGTGCCAACTCGTACAGTATTTTTAACAACTGATATTCCTGATAATAATGCTTGTTCAGTTTTTTCTAATAGAAGTCGTTTTGAGGAATTTGTATTTCCTACAACGAATGTTCTAGCTGCATCAGTAATCATCCCCTTATAATTCACCCCAAAATCAACACTGACAACATCGCCATCATTAAGTATCTTGTTAGACTTCGGTATACCATGAATTACTTGGTCGTTTACTGAAACACACATAACGTGCGGAAAGCCATGGTAGTTTAAAAACACAGGTTTTGCATGCTGATGTTCGTTTAGTTTTGAGAATGATAGATCAGCAAGATCTTTTGTCGACATACCGGGTTTTGTGTGCTGAACAACAAATTGTATCACTTGCTCAAGAATACTACCACTACGCCTAATATTAGCAATCTCTTTAGGTGTTTTAATTTTATTATGCATAAATAATTAAACCTTTAGTTGTTTGCGAATAGACCGTTGAACAATATCCACCTCTTGATCTGCGGTTATATCATGTATCGGAACACCTGCATCTTTAAAATGTTCTAAGATAGGCAGTATTGAGTTGTTGTACTCTTTGAATCGCTCTTCAATTGCAGATTCGGTGTCATCTTGTCGACCTCGTGCCAGCAAGCGTCTTCGAACAGCTTTTTTATCCGCTTTCAGATTTACAACCGCCGTCAATTTCAGCTGACCATGTTTTGCTTGATTCAACAACCAGTCTGCCTGTGCTACAGTACGTGGAAAACCATCTAGTATAAACTCGTTCTTTGTGTCTACAACATTAAATATTTTTTGAACCAACGAGATTATCTCTTTATCTTCAATTAGCTTTCCGGCAAGCATGTCTTTTCGGCGCTCCCCAGAAATAAGCATTCTCAGGAATTCCCCGGTTGAAAGCCAAGGTAAACCTAAAGAATCTGCTAGCATTTTACCCTGAACACTTTTGCCAGAACCCGCAACCCCGGTAAATATTATCAAAAAACTACCTCCATTATTTGCTACTCAACTGATCTTTAACGATATTAGCAATCCTTGCGCCATCCGCTCGCCCATCACTAGATTCTTTGATACTTTTTATAATAACGCCCATATCTTTCATTGAAGCACTGCCATGTTTAGATATTATATTTCTAGTCAACTCAATAAGCTCAGAATCGCTCATCATCTCAGGAAGATATGCTTCAATAACCTTCTTTTCGTCCAACTCTTTTTTTGACCGTTCAACAGAGCCTGCCTTAATATACAGATCCGAAGCCTCTTGGCGCTTCTTTGCTTCTTTTTGTAAACAGGAAATTACTTCTTGATCATCTAGCCCAGAGTCACGCTTATTTTGTGCGATCTCTTCATTGAGAATTACACTCTTTATCATGCGAAGCGTGTCAGCCTTCAGTCGATCGCCGGCTAAAAGTGCCTCTTTTAAGTCTTGATCAATTACCTGTTTCAGGCTCATCAAAAACTAACCTAATCTAGATCGCTTACTGCTACCCTTAATATTTTTACGTTCGTTACGAATAATAGACCTCTGGCGTCTCTCTCGTTTACTCATTGGTTTTTCAAAATATTGGTTTTGTTTAGCAACAGCTAAAACGCCTGATTGCTGCACTTTACGAGTAAACCGGCGTAGTAAATTTTCTGTTGACTCTTTTGGATCTTTGCGTGTTACTTGAATCATATCGATGTATTGTACATTAACAGAGTGGAATTATCAAGAATTACTTTTCTTTCTTGCCTGACTAGCTCTTTGTGCCTTCAAAACTATACTCTGAAGCTCTTTAAAAATAACAAAGTGCTTATTTGTATAGTAAACTTTTGTGTTACCCTGTTTCTCAGATATCAAGAAGCCTATTTTCTCTAGTTTTTTCAATTCTCTCTGAATATTTCCAGCATCCTCTTTGATTAGCTTTGCAAGCCCACGGACATGAGTTTTAAAGTCGGGGTACTTGGCGTACACGACTACAATCTTCCTTCTAACTCGTGATGTTATAAACGTATCTAGCATAAGCTTCTATATTGTCATTAGAACAACGTCGTATACTAGTATATCTAGTTCGTAAAGAATTTCAAGTCTTTATTTGTTTTCTTTGTTATCTTCTATAATATTTAGTATGTACTGTTATGAAATATGGGTTCGAAGCAATAAATACCACAGTAGTCTCCCGTTAACATATACCTCTCCTGTAAAATTATCTGCAGGCACAATAGTTAAGATTGATCTACGAAATCAAAGCTGTATAGGCATAATTAGACGTGCGGCACCTGCCCCAAAAGGCGTCGCAATGAAGCCCATATCGGACATACTTCTTGATGGTAATCACCACTTACCGACGGAAAGCCTTAAGTTGCTGAGTTGGCTTCTATTGTATTACCCATCTGGAAGTGGCCAAATAACTCAACTATTCTTGCCACCTTTGTGGCCCAAAGCAGAAGATATCTACTTTGCAAACCCACAAGAAAAAAGCAACAAACCAGCCACTCCCCCCATCCTAACATCTGAGCAAACAAATATTCTGCAATCAATCCAAGCAAATTCTGGTAGTTTTATTCTCCACGGCGACACCGGAACTGGTAAAACCAGAGTTTACTTAGAGTTAATAAGTAAAACTATCTCTTCAGGTCGATCTTGCATGATTTTAGTGCCAGAAATTGGTCTTGCTCCGCATTTATACTCAAATTTGGCTCCATACTTAGATACAAATATTCAGATATTACATTCTGGGTTATTGCAAACCGAGAGACGCAAAACCTGGACTCAAATATTAACAAACCCGAATCCTCAGATTATTATCGGAACACGTTCTGCTTTATTTGCTCCTATGAAAAATATTGGATTAATAGTTGTTGACGAATGTCATGATGACGGATATAAGCAAGAAAATACTCCAAGGTATCATGGACTAAGGGTCGCTTCGAGGCTAGCTCAGCTTAATGACTCCACATTAATATTCGGTTCGGCAACTCCTTCAATAAGTGATCTGTATATTGCCCAAGAAAAGAAGATCCCGATACTTAGGATGACAAGATTAGCCACAAAAAATAATAAAAACAGTAGACTATTATTAATTAACAGGCGAAACAATAAAGAGTTTACTCAATCGAATTTTTTAAGCAACACATTAATCAAAGAGCTGCACAAACAACTTAAAACGGGTCGCCAATCACTACTATTTCTGAATAGAAGAGGTAGCGCCAAAATAGTTGCTTGTACAGAATGTGGGTGGAGAGACCTTTGCACTTCTTGTGAGTTACCGTTAACCTTTCATAAAGATAAATACATAATGCGTTGTCATACTTGTGGAAGATCCGAAAAAGCACCAACCAGCTGCCCTGATTGCAATAACACAAATATTATTTACTCCGGCCCCGGCACTAAGAAGGTTGAAGATGAAATACAAAAACTCTTTCCCGGCGCAGTAATTGCTCGCTTCGACAAAGACAACCTCACTCAAGATAGACTAGATAAAAAGCTGGCACATATACAAAACAATCAAATTGACATCATAATTGGCACCCAGATTCTCATAAAAGGGTTTGACATACCAAATCTGGGATTAGTAGGAATATTAGATGCAGATAGCTCGTTATCTTTCCCAGATTTTACAACAGATGAAAAGACCTACCAAATTCTTACACAAACTATTGGTAGGGTTGGTCGTGGTCATACTGATAGCGTAGCCGTAATCCAAACACTTCAACCCGCAAGTAAACTCATAGCTCAAGTAATGACAAAAAACTGGGAACAATTCTACAATCAACAAATTAAAGTTCGGCAAGAACACAATTTTCCGCCATTTACTTTTCTATTAAAGCTTGAATATAGCAAAAAGAAGTATGAAAACGTCATTAAATCAACCGAAAAACTCAAGACACTACTACTTAATAAATACCCCGGTATAACTCTGCTTGGCCCTTCACCAGCTTTTAAAGAAAAAAGGGGTGGCACATACACCTGGCAACTGATCGTCAAATCATCTCGTCGATCTATACTTCTACAGATCATAAAAAATCTGCCAAGTGGATGGAAGTATGATATCGATCCAACACATTTGTTATAAATTAGACTTCTAAGATATAATTTACAGCTATGAGTAGTAAGTTGATTACATTGCCTAATAAACATCTCAGGCAGAGGTCAAAAAAAGTAGGCATTATTGATTATTCAATAAAACAGATTATTGAAGACATGAAGAAAGCTACCCTGGATTGGGAAGATTCACGCGAACACGAGGTTGGTGTTGCACTTGCGGGAGTTCAGATAGACCAATTATTACGAATTGTGATCATACGAGAGAATATTGATCAAAAACAAAACAAGAATTTCATTGTATTCATTAACCCCGAAATAACCAAATATGAAGGTAATATACTTGAAGACTATGAAGGCTGCCTG
>CAZTWB010000011.1:0-6354 GCA_964617035.1 uncultured Candidatus Saccharibacteria bacterium | reverse complement strand
CTGCCTGAGTATTAAAGATATTTACGGTAAAGTACCTAGATATAGTAAAGTGAAAGTTAAAGCGCTAGACCAAAACGGAAAACAATTCAGAGTTACGGCTGAGGGTTTTTTGGCGCGAATTTTTCAACATGAGATTGATCACACCAAAGGCATAGTCTTTATCGATCATATTAAGGACGATCCAACCGCATTCTATCGACTTGAAAATAATGGCAACTTAAAACAACTTAACTACACAAATGAAATCCAGTCCAATAGTATTCTTTGGTAGTGGGCCTGTTGCAGGCAAGTCTTTGGAGTTCCTTGCGAATCATTTCAATATTCATACAGTTATAACTAAACCCAGGCCACCACATCATAAAGGAGACGTTCCAGTTATTAGAATAGCCGAATCTAAAAAAATACCAATAATTACCGTTAAGAATCGACAGGATTTAGATTTGCTAATCAAACAAAAATTAATCCCGAATAAGTTAGGCATACTGATCGATTTTGGTATCATTATTTCCAAAGAAGTAATCAGTTATTTTAATAAAGGAATTGTTAACAGCCACTTCTCTCTTCTGCCTAGATGGCGAGGCGCTGACCCGATTTCTTTTGCCATATTAAATGGTGACAAAAAAACAGGTGTAAGTCTTATGTTAATTGACGTAGGGATGGATACTGGCAAATTATTGACTCAAAGGACATTTCATATACCTCCAAACATATCTACACCAGAACTGACAGAAAACCTTATCGAGCTCAGTAATGAGCTTCTTCTCAAGACAATTCCAAAATACCTCATAAATCTAATAACCCCCAAGCGACAACCTCATCCAGACAGAGCCACATACTCACGAAAACTTAGTAAAAACGACAGCATTATTGATTGGAATAAATCAGCAAACACGCTACATAATGAGATAAGGGCGTATTCAGGCTGGCCTGGTAGTAAAACGACTATATTTAACAAAGATGTAATCCTTATCAAGACTAATATAATTCAAAAAGTATCGGATCAGCCAGGAACAATAGAGGTTGACAAAAAGCAAGGTCAACTTATGGTTCATACTGGTTATAATATTCTTGATATCTTATATCTAAAACCAGTTGGCAAACGTACAATGACCGCAAAAGAATTCATTGCGGGCTACTATACCCAAAAATGACATCGCAGTAATTACTGGATTTGCGGTGTATTATCCTGACTAGCCGATAGTATTTGAGGGGCCGCTTGTTTAATCTCGTTTTTTAGACCTTCTAACTCATCTGCCACAACTTGTTTATAATTAGGAAAATTCATTTCAAGCCAAGAAAATGCACTTCTTTCTTTATTCTGCTTTTCCTCTGTCGAATCCTCTTGACGTGGCATAAGTTGCTCAAACTCTGCTAGCTGATCGCCACTCATACGTTCAGCAAGCTTCATGCCAACCCTCAACTCTAAAGTTTCATAAATATGATGTAACATCATATTTTTTTCAGCAACTGGCAATGTCCCCAAACCCAGTTCTTCAAGAAGTTGATTATTTAACTTAAACATATCTCCTCATTTCTATCCTTATTGTATCAATAATATTACTAATTTAACAAACTCCAAATAAATGCAACAAGTCCTAACGATACTAGCATTATAATACCAGTATTGATGCCGGTTTTAATCGCCTTTCTATATTCATCTGTAGCATTTCGAGATTCTTGATGGTGGTGCTCAAGTAAAGAAATCTTATTATCTAAACTCTTAATTTTTGTTACTTGATGATCATTATTACCGTAACTACTTGATTTTGCTCCTTCTAAACGAATCCCGGATTCATCATTGGCCTTTATATACAATGCTGTCTGAAATTTTTCATCACTATCTTTAGCTTCTATTTTTCTATGTAACATACTGTCACTATCCATCACTTCATTTGATGCAAAAACCTCACTAAGATTATGGCCAGTTATTGTATTTACAACCACTTCAGGCCTGTTTTCATTATTTATCCTTTTATACCGATCATTGTACCTCTGTCCTCTTTCTAAGTATCTACTATCATTATCTACTAGTGTTTGTCTGTCATGAGCTCGTTTGCCGTATACTTCATCTTTTGCTTCTTTATATATATTTGACCCATCAGAACTTTGTAAGCCTATATTGTATTTAGTTGCAAAAATTGCACCAGATCTTCCTGAATTGTTTTTGTTATTGATTTTTTGTGATACTTCTCTTGGCGAATAAAGCTCTTTTTTTCCCATAGCCAATAGTTCAGCATCCTGACTTATTTCTTGTTTTTGTAAACTTTCTAATTTTTTTTGATGGGATTCCTGTTTTGAATGCAAATCATCAATGCGTTTCCTTAGCTTATGTGTTTGCCTTTTTAGTCTTCTCCTACTCTCCCGTTCTTTTTGTAACGAGTCTTTATCGGCATAGTCTTTACTATTATGCGCTACTCCTCTAGAAATAGACTCCTCTCTTGTGTTATTTTCTTCATATCCGGTGTGGTGTATATCCTGAGGAACTTGTTGGTCATTCATAGCATCTCTTGTAACATCGTATAGACTAGCCTCTTCTTGATTATGTTGAGCATGTATTTCGCCATCCGTCACCCTTAATGCTGTTGGGTGTGATTCATAGTCATCTAGATCAGATAATTGCGATCCGTCAGCAGTATTATCAAAATCACTTTGTCTTTCAACCAAAATATCGTTCGAGTCACGAGATCTAACATCGGGTATTGTTGCTTGATTTATAACTTTATCATGTAGCCCTAGTACCGTGTCTACTTCGTCTTTTTCTGTGTCATATTCTCTTGAGTTATCTTCTATTCCTATGTAGTTATCATCCTTAATCACTGTATCGTCGACATTAACTACCTCTGCAGTATTAACTAGCGGGATATTGAATGAATTAACGCGTGCTTCTTCAGCGTACTCTTGATGACTCCCCTTCTCATCTTCATTACTATCTCTATCGACCCCGATTAACCTACCAAATAGAGAACTGAATGATTCGACAAAACTCTTTTGATTTTCGTAAGGCTCATCAGATTCACGATTGAATAGCTTATTCCATATTTCACTAACTTTACTTTTTTTCTTTTTACCAGAGGATATTTCTAGGTCTGATTCATTAGTTGAATCGTAACCTTGTTCATCAAACTCTGATCCTGCTACTCCGAATGGTGACTTGTTCTCCATAACAATAACACCTTCTGTCCTCTAACCCACCTAGAGCGAACGAGCCACCTCTTCTCTTGTGTAAACTTCAATCCGATCGCCTTCCTTGATGTCAATCTTTGATGATATCTGAAGATGGACGCCACACATTTCACCTTCTTGAATCTCTTTCGTATCAGTAGGCCCGCGTTTTAGTCCGATAACGGTCGCATCTGCAAACTTCTCACCATCTCTGATAATCCTAGCTAAAGCTGGAGCAACTAACTTACCTTTTGTAACTTCACCCCCTACAATGAGATCACTTTTTGTAGTCTTAAATATACCCTTCACAACTAATCTACCCATGTCAGTTTCTTTCACTTCCGGAGCAAGACGCAGTGTCAACTCATGCTTCACGTCATCAAGCAATTCATAAATTACCTTATAAATACGAACATCGACTTTATCTCTAATAGCGACCTGTCGTAAGCCTTTGGAAAGCTCAATATTAAAACCGTAAATAACAGCACTGCTAGTCATTGCTAGCTGTAAATCGTTCTCAAAAATATTGCCAACACCACTGCCAACAATTCGCACTCCGACTTCTTCATTATTTAATGTCTTGAGGCTGTCAATGACCGAAGTTAATGATCCCTGTACATCAGCCTTAACAATAACATTAAATTCTGACAGTTCCGTATTGCGATTAATTATATGCAATAACTGACTACTTGTTGTGATATTCGATTTAGAAGTATTTGTTGATTGCCTAATTCTAGCCTCGACGATTTTCTTCGCCTCTTTATCATTCGCCACGGCCATGAACTCTTGCCCAAACTCTGGTAATTCTCTAAATCCGGTTAATATTACGGGTGTTGATGGACCTGCTTCGGTGATGGGTGAGCCGAGTGTAGTCTCAAGATTTCGAATTTTTCCATATGTTTGACCCACAACAACCACAGAACCGTTCTTGAGTGTGCCTGTTTCTACCAAAGCAATAGCCACCGCACCCCTACCCTTCTCCATGTGAGATTCAATAATTAAACCCTTGGCAGGTGTGTCTACGTCGGCCTTAAGCTCTTCGACATCAGCAACTAATAATGTCATATCTAATAATTCCTTGACTCCTTGCTGGGTCTTAGCAGAAACTGGAAGAATAATGGCATCACCACCCCAATCTTCTGGTATGATATTTTGTTCTGCTAACTGTTGCTTTACTCGATCTATATTTGCTTCAGGCTTGTCGGCTTTATTAATGGCAAAGATCATTTTAACGTTAGCTTTATTGGCAAATCTAATAGCTTCCAAGGTTTGTGGTTTAATTCCATCATCAGCGGCAACCACAATAATAGCCAAATCTGTAAGTTGCGCACCATGCTCTCTAAGAGCCGTGAACGCTTCGTGCCCAGGTGTGTCCAAAAAGGTTATTTTACGATCACCATGAGATATTTGATATGCAGATATGTGCTGTGTTATTCCTCCTGCTTCTTGCTTAGCAACATCCGCACCACGTATTGCATCCAATAACGATGTCTTGCCGTGATCAACATGACCCATAACCGCAACCACAGGAGCCCTTAGAGATGCGTTATCACTTATTTCATGCTGTCTCTTTTTGGACACAGTAGTTGTTGCCTCGTCTTGTTTTCTGGCCAACTCAATATCCGTTAATTTTAACTCTTCAGTAATTATTTGAGCCGTATCAAAGTCAATACGCTCATTAACGGTCATCATGATGCCGTTCTTCATGAGTTCGCCAATCAATTTCGTGACTGGAATCATAAGTTTATCGGCAAGATCGCCAACTGTAACCATGCCTTCTATTTCAATCTTCGCACGTGGCATACTTGCTCCTTTCTTACGATTAATCTACATATTTTATTTAGATGATTTTTTACTATCTTTTAAGCTCAAAGCAATCTTACGTCCTTCTGTATCAACATCAATTACTTTGAATTGCTTCTTTTCGTTTAACTGGAATAACTTCTCTGGATCAATACTGTCGTCATCTCCCATTTCTGAGACATGAACAAGTGCCTCAACAGATGGACTCAATTGCACAAAAGCACCAAATGGTGTTATTCGGGTAATCTTACCTTCTACTACATCATTCTTTTTGAATGTTTTTACTTCCTTTAACCAAGGATCTTCAGTAGTCTGCTTAAGACTTAGGCTTAGCCTATCTTTATCGATACCAATTATTTTAGCAGTGATAACTTGTCCAATTTTCACATAATCTTTCGGATTCTCTACTCGTTCCCAAGAAATCTCTGAAATATGGATCAACCCTTCTATGCCGTCAACGTTAACAAATGCCCCGAAATCAATGACCCCAGTAATGACGCCTTCTATTGTGTCCCCAACCTTAAGTTTAGAAAACCTATTCTGAAGCTCATCGCGTACTGCTTCTTTTTCGGAAACAATCAATTTATTATCTTTCTTACTGACATCTAGTACTCGAACTTTTATAGGCTTGTCCTTTAGCGAATTAAGCTTCTGTAAAATCTCATCTTTATCAGCACCCGAAACACGTGGATAATGGCCAGCGGCTAATTGACTTACGGGCAAGAAACCTCGAATGCCTTCTACCTCAATCAGTAGACCTCCCCGATTCGCATCATACGGATAAACATCGATTATCTCTTGTGATTCTTGTAGACGCTTTAGTTCATCCCAGCCTCTGTCTTTAGCTGCGCGTCGCATACTTAACAAAACATAGCCTTCATCAAGCTCTGGCTCTAGTACGCTAACCGTAACCTTGCTACCGACCTCGAGCTTTTGGGCACCACTTATCTCGCGACGAAAGACAACGCCAACACCATTAGCGCCAAGATCTATCCAGACCTCTTGCTTCTTGATATCGGTTACTACGCCATCTATGACGTCACCCGTTTTTAATTGTTTGATTGTTGATGACTCTAATAGTTCATCCATTGTTATGGCTTTAGACACGTCTAAAAACCTCCTTATAATGTATTTTCTTGTCAGGAATACTTAAACACAAACTTATTGTTGCGTATACCTGGAAGATTACCTTAATTATATCTGTTAACTAACGAAAAGTAAAGTATTCTAATTCATGCGCTGTTCATTTTTTATGATAGTATGTATGTATTAAAGTTTAAAACAGTTGAGGGGAATTTCTTAGGAATGTTTTTAGCGATTGATGTTGGGGGCACAAAAACATTAGTAGCAGTCTTCACTAATGATGGAAAAATTAAACAGGCCATAAAG
>CAZTWB010000010.1:0-21948 GCA_964617035.1 uncultured Candidatus Saccharibacteria bacterium | reverse complement strand
ATACTAGGCGATCCACAAATTAAGACGCTTAAGCGTCTTAAAAAACGCGTTAAAGAAATTAACGCCTTGGCTGAAAAATACGAAAAGATGCCAGATAGTAAATTGAAGGCACAGACAGGTGAATTAAAGAAGAGGCTAAAAAAAGAATCGTTGGATAAAATCCTGCCAGATGCTTTTGCGGTGGTTCGTGAATCAGCGTCTAGAACATTAAAGCAAAGACATTTTGATGTCCAGCTTATTGGAGGTATGGCGCTACATGAAGGAAATGTTGCCGAGATGAAAACTGGTGAGGGTAAGACCTTGGTGGCTACTTTACCAGTGTATTTAAATGCACTGACAGATAAAGGTGTCCATGTCGTAACAGTCAATGATTACTTAGCACAACGTGATGCTGGATGGATGGGGCAGGTTTATGATTTTTTGGGTATGTCGGTAGGTGTAATTATTCCCGACTCATCATTCTTGTTTGATCGAGATTACATAAATGACGAACATGACGATGAGCGAATGAGGCACCTGCGCCCTTGTACTAGGCAAGAAGCATATGCGGCAGATATTACCTACGGAACAAATAATGAGTTTGGGTTTGATTATCTTAGAGATAACATGGTGCGCGAGGAGCTACAATTACGACAACGTGATTTACATTTCGCAATCGTCGATGAGGTCGACTCGATTTTGATTGATGAGGCCAGGACCCCATTGATTATTTCTGCGCCTGCGGCAGCTAGTGCGACAGCTTATGAACAGTTTTCAAAAGTAGTTCGAGCATTACAAGACGAGAAGCACCATGAAATTGACGAAAAGCGCAGAGCGGTTGTTTTGACAGATGAAGGTATTGAAACGGTTGAGAAAAAATTGGGTATCGATAACCTATACGCAACTGAAAATATCCGTACAATCTACCACCTTGAACAGGCTCTTAAGGCTCAAGCAATCTTTAAAAGAGACAAAGATTATGTTGTGACCAAAAATGGCGAGATTGTTATCGTTGACGAGTTTACCGGACGTTTACTAAAAGGACGTCGTTATAACGAAGGTCTTCACCAAGCAATTGAAGCAAAAGAAGGAGTTGAAGTAAAAGAAGAGTCAATGACTTTAGCGACAATTTCCTTCCAAAACTATTTCCGATTATACGAAAAACTATCTGGAATGACAGGTACTGCCGAAACTGAAAGTGAAGAATTCCATCAAATTTATGAGCTAGATGTTATACAGGTTCCATCTAATAGACCAATCGCCAGAGATGATCGCGGGGATCGTATATACAAAACAGAAGCAGGAAAGTTCAAAGCAATAATCAAAGAAATTAAAATGTTACACACCAAAGGACAGCCGGTTTTGATTGGCACTGCGTCAATAGAAAAAAACGAATTGCTCGGTAGTCTACTAAAAAAAGCAAATATTCCACATCAAGTTCTCAATGCTAAGAATAACGAGAAGGAAGCAGCCATTGTTGCTAAGGCTGGGCAAAGAGGAGCGGTAACTCTTGCAACAAACATCGCAGGTCGCGGTACGGATATTGTCTTAGATGAAGAAACAAAGAAGCTTGGTGGATTGTTTGTTTTGGGTTCTGAAAGACACGAGTCACGCCGTATAGACAATCAGTTGCGTGGACGCTCTGGAAGGCAAGGCGACCCAGGTATTACTCAATTTTTTGTAAGTTGCGAGGATGACTTGATGCGTGTTTTTGGCGGTGATCGCATTAAGACCATGATGGAAAGATTAAAGGTTGACGACGAGACGCCAATAGAGAATCGAATAATTTCACGAAGCTTAGAGGCTGCACAAAAGAAGGTAGAAGGATTTAACTTTGACCAAAGAAAGAACGTTGTTCAGTATGATGACGTAATGAATAGACATCGAAAAGCTACGTATACAATCAGAAAAGAGATCTTAAAAGACGGAGATATCAGCAAGCGAATAAAGATATTCATTCAAGACGAAGCCAAACTGATAGCGAGCTCACCTCAGTCTCATACGGCTGAGTTTGAGAGCATATTGACAGAAGTTTTTCCGTTTGATGAGCCAACACTAGATGCTATTTTTGATGCTGAACACGATAAGTTCACTAAAGTTTTAACACAGAAATCCTTAGAGTTATACGAGGCACGAGAAGCCTCTTTTGGAGCTGAGTTAATGAGAACAATTGAGCGAGAAATTTACCTGCAGATCTTAGATAATTTATGGATGCAACACCTAGAAAGTATGGCGCACTTACGCGAAGGAATTAACTGGATAAGCGTAGGTCAGAAGGATCCGTTAGTTGAATATCGGCGCCAATCACAGCAGATGTTTGAAGATATGCAGATGACTCTGAGGCATGATATTGTTCGTGCATTATTCTCAGCACAACCAATAGAACATAGTCATCCAACAGATACAGAACTAACGCGTGCAGCAAAAAATTCAGTAGATAACGCCGATAAAATCTTGCAAGCCGAAGAGATGCATGAAGAAGATTTTATATCTGCCTCTGGCGATACGCCTGTGTTTACCGACGTAAGCTCTACAAAGAAGCAAGTAACCACAAAAAATCGCAAGAAAGCACGTAAAGCAGAGCGTAAACGTAAAGCTAAAGGTCGCAAGAAATAGCTTCATATCATGAATCATAAGATTTCAAAAATTGATCTTTCATATGGATCAAAAGGATTATTGATACACATACCTGACGCTACTGTAATGACTTTCGAAATTAATTTTAGGGCAGGAGATTACTTGGTCGATCACCAAAAGTGGGAAACTCCACACTTAATGGAGCATATCTTGTTGGGCGCCAACGAACTTTATCCAAAATCAAGAGATTTTCAAGCAGAATTAGAGAAAAATGGTGCATATGCCAATGCTAGCACAGGAAGTTATGACATTACTTATGAGGCGGAATGTGCGGATTTTGAGTGGGATAGAATATTAGGGTTACTGATAACAGCTATTTCTAAGCCGCTTTTTTTGCAGGAAGAATTTGATTCAGAATTTGGCAATGTGCGCGAAGAATTATTTTCAAGATCAAACAACCACTTCAGGCATCTTAATCTTGCACTTCGAAAAGAGTATGGATTTGTGGCGTTAACCGATCAAGAGCGACTACAGTTAATGTCGAATGTTAATGTCTCGGATGTCCGAAAACACTATAGTGCGACCCATAGAACGCCAAACATGCGCTTTGTAATTGCTGGAAATATCACTAAATCTAGGAAAGAAATAATCGAGAAGCTACTTTCCAATATTGAGCTATCTACAGAAGGATACCGCACTCCATTACCTGACGAAACCCCCAACAGTTTACCTAAACCACTGTATATAGAAAATTCATCTGTCGAGAACATGTATTTTTATCTGGACACTTTTATACGTCGCCGTATTACAGACAGTGAAAGTTATGCAATGATGCTAGCAAATGTTATTCTAACAGAAACATTGCATTCTAGAATTTATGGTCAAGCTAGAGAAAAAGGGCTAGTTTATGGGGTTAGCTCAAATTATGCAAGGTTACTTGGCTCGTCAAACTTTTGGTTGGGAGCCCAGGTTATGCCAGGTAATATAGGTGAACTATTTAAGATAATTTTGACCGAAATAAATAACCTAAAGCAAGGAAAATTTTCAGAAGAGGAATTAAAGGCATCAAAATTGTTTGCGTTAGGTCGTTTTCAGCGTGGAGCACAAACTGTTGTGAGTACTGCAAATCTGTATAGCGGTAGGTATTTTTATGAAGAAGAGGTTGAGGATTATTTTGAGGTTCCAGATAAGATCCAAGCTGTTACTAAAAATCAACTCGAAGCAGTTATAAATACGATTTTTTCGGAGAATATTAAAGGTTTTGGAGTGTTAGGAAGCTGCGGAGAGAAGTTTGTAGATAGTTCAAGTAAAATACTTGACGGTCTTTGGTTGAGGGCTTAGCTGATGTCAGGATTATCATCGACTCGGATTGAACAATTACATAAGGATGTCAGAGAGTCAATCAAGATTTTAAAAATAGAAGAGCAGTTGCAGCAACTAAAGAATTTAAAAGAAGAGAGCAAACGACAAGATTTTTGGAGTAATCAAAGCGTTGCACAAGAGACTATGAAAAACATCGCTAGCTTGCACAATAAGACGGATTCTTGGGTTAAATTAGAAGCCTCATTAATTGAACTTGTTGACATAGATTCACTGGGTGATGAAACGCTCACACCAGAGATAGACGAATCATTTGCAAAACTAGCAAAAAAATATGAAAAACTAAAAAAACAACTAGCCTTCCGCGATCCTTTTGATGACCATGACGCTATATTATCAATTTACGCAGGGGCTGGAGGGACTGACGCGCAGGATTGGGCCTCAATGCTACTCAGGATGTATACCCGTTGGGCGGAGTCTGCTGGAGCAAAAGTTGAGCTGATCGATCAATCTTCTGGCGAAGAGGCAGGTATTAAAAGTGCGACACTATCTATCGGTGGCCTGCCTTTTACTTATGGGAAATTAAAAGGGGAACATGGCGTACATAGGCTTGTACGTTTGAGTCCATTCAACTCGGATAATTTGCGACAAACTAGTTTTGCGAAGGTAGATGTAGTGCCCAAAATAGATAGACCCGATGAGGTTGAAATTAACCACGATGAACTAAAAATTGATGTGTATCGTTCAGGCGGACATGGGGGCCAATCCGTAAATACAACCGATTCGGCAGTACGTGTTACTCATTTGCCAACGAACATTACTGTCAGTATTCAGAACGAGCGTTCGCAGTTACAAAATAGAGAAACCGCGCTAACCATTTTACGTTCAAAGCTCGCTAAACTCCAATTGGAGCAACACAAAGATAAGTTACAGGACTTAAAGGGGCCAAATCAATCTGCCGAATGGGGAAACCAGGTAAGAAATTACGTACTACACCCATACAAACAAGTCAAAGATTTAAGGACGCATTATGAATCAAGTGACCCCGATAAGATACTAGACGGCAATCTTGATGACTTAATAGACGCGTTCGTAGAACAAAACTCGATTTCTCAAGCATAATCAATTTGGTATAATGAATTTACATGATTTTATTGGATAGAGTTACTAAAGTTTACGGAAAGTCGCATACTGCGCTAGATCGAGTTAGCTTGCATGTTGAACCAAAGGAATTTGTAGTAATTGTTGGCCAGAGTGGCGCAGGAAAGTCGACATTTTTAAAGCTACTAACACGTGAAGAGCGACCAACAAGTGGTAAAATTATTGTTGGAGGCGTGGATTACGAACGTCTAAAGGACAAGAAAATACCATTATTAAGACGCAAGATAGGTGTTGTATTTCAAGATTTTAAACTACTGCCGAATAAAAATGTTTTTGAAAACGTAGCGTTTGCTTTAGAGATTGTTGGTATGGGGAATAAAGAGATTCAATATACTGTTCCTAGAGTTATTAATATTGTAGGTCTAAGTGGTAAGGAAAAAAACTATCCTAAAGAATTATCTGGTGGAGAACGACAACGTGTCGCTATCGCAAGAGCCATAGCTCGGCAACCGAAAATACTTATTGCCGACGAACCAACAGGCAATCTAGATCCTAAACACGCTTGGGATGTTATTGAGGTTTTAGAAAAGATAAACAAGTATGGCACAACGGTACTATTAACGACACATAACCAAGAAATTGTTAATAAATTAAAAAGACGCGTGGTGACTATTTCTGATGGTAAAATTGTGAGTGACAAAATCGGGGGAAGTTATAAACAATAATGAAACGTAAATTAATCACCCTATCTAGAATTTTCAAAAATGGTCTTACGAATTTTGTGCGTAATGCATGGCTTGCAGTTGCCGCAATTGCGGTCATGGTCATTACACTCACAATAGTATTGTTTTCAGTAATTGCAAACGCTACTTTTTCTAATACCATCAAACAAATTACCGACAAGGTAGATATATCAGTATATCTGAAAGACGAAACCAGTAATAATGACAAAGATATAATTATTGAAAAGCTGAAGGTTATGAGCAATGTTGAGAGTGTTTCGTATTTATCTAAAGACGAAGCCAAAGATCAATTTATAGATAAGAATAAAGAAGATATAGAGTTACGATTGTCAATTGGCCAATCCGATGGCAACCCGATACCGGCGACAATTCGCATCAAACCTAAAGATATTAATAAGCTTGAGGATCTGAGCAAAGAGATAAATTCGCAAGATTGGGAAAAATATATTCTAAGAATTTCGTATCAAAAAGATAGGAAGACGGCTATAGACAATATTGCGAAAGCTACAACATTCTTAAAGAAAGCTGGACTGGCGGGGGTCGCGGTATTTGCTGTTATCTCAATGCTAATAATATTTAACACGATTAGGATGGCGATATTTAATAGGCGAGAAGAACTAAATATTATGCGATTATTAGGCGCAAGCACATGGTATATCAGGGGTCCGTTTGTGGTAGAGACTGTGATTTATGGTGTTATTGCGGCACTTGTGTCTGTGCTTCTATGTAGGGTAGCACTTGAGATAGCCACTTCTGCTTTTGGTGCTAATAGTTTAGGATTATTAGATATCGAGTATGCATCTAAGTATTTTGCGGAACACTTCTGGACTATCTTGGGAGTACAGTTGAGTATAGGAATATTAATAGGTGGCGTATCATCAATGATTGCTACCAGACGATATTTAAAGTTTAAATCTAGTAAGTAGGTAGTGTTTTCTTAAAGTATATTACTAAGTTTAAATCATCTCGTGGGGGTGTCTACGAGTTGAAGCCACTTGCGTGGTTATGTTACTATTATGGTGGTAGAAAAGCCAAAATCAAAATGAAAACAAAACTAAACAAATCAATATCTATTCTTGTTGCTGGTTGGCGACCAGTTGTTATGATTATGGTGGTAGCAATGATTACTGTTGGTTCTAGTGTTAGCGGAGTGAGATATGTTCGTGCACAATCACTACAAGATCAGATAGATGAATTAAAAAAACAGAATATTGTGAATAAGGATAGTGTTAAGAAGTTGCAAGATATCGCAACCAGCTATCAGGATGCGATAAATCAACTACAGGAAGATATTACCGAGAAACAACGTTCGATTGAAGCAAGTCAAAAAAGGCAACAAGAACTCGAATCTCAGATAAAGCAAGCCGAAGAACAACTGTCTCAACAAAAGAAAATGCTCGGTGATAATATTCGAGCAATGTATTTAGAGGGGGACGTATCTACTCTTGAAATGCTAGCATCTAGCAATAATTTGAGCGAATTCATTGATAAACAGCAGTATCGTAGTTCAGTAAAGGATAAAATCAGTGAGTCAGTAATCAAGATTAATGATTTAAAGCATCAATTACAAGGCCAAAAAGAACAAGTAGAGGTTGAAATTAAAGAACAAAAAAATAGCAAAGCACAACTTGCTCAAAGCCGTAACGAGCAGAGTAGATTATTGGCTATGAACGAATCTGAGCAGGTTGATTTTAATAACAAAACAAAAGCAAACGAAGCAAAGATTAAAGAACTACAAGAGGCTCAAAAGGCCTTGGAGCGTAGTATTGCATCAGGAAACTTAGTGAGTCAAGGACTCGTTAAAAGGGGTGATATTATTGGAACTGTTGGAAATACAGGTCTATCATTCGGTCCACATCTACACTTTGAAGCACGCAGTAGTGATGGTGTAGATCTTAATCCTAATAACTATGTAGGACATGAATGGAATCGACCTGTGGAGGGGGGTTATGTTTCGCAGTCATATGGTAACCCTGATTCGATTTACTATAAGGGATACCACACAGGAACTGACTATGCAGGTGTATCTGGTAGGCCAGTCAGGGCAGTGGCGGATGGTGAAATAATATGGCGTGGTTGTAAAGTTTCTTGTAATATAAATTACGGATATTATGTGATGATACGTCATAGTAACGGTATAATAAGTCTATATGCACATATGGTACCGAATTAATCAAAGAAGGCTATGTTAATGATGAGGGGTAAAAATTCGACGTATAAAAAGTTAGCAGGGTATAGTATTAGGATTGTTTCGGTTGTCATCTTAAGTGTCTTGATAGTCGGTGGAGGCTTATACCCTGTAAAGAATGCCGGTGCTGAATCTGCACAGGAAGAAATCGATAGATTAATTCAAGAAAATGTCAACAATCAAAATGCTATTTCTCAGTTGCAAGCGGAGGCAACTAGCTATCAGGATGCAATTAATAAAATGCAAGCAGAAATTGCTGATCTAGAGGCAAAATTACAGATAAACACAGCAGAACAGAATCGATTAAGCGCCGAAATTAAGCGTGTTCAAGAGGAGTTAACTAAGCAAAGGGACTTACTGGGAAAAAACATACGAGAAATGTATGTTGAAGGAGAAATGTCAACTATTGAAATGTTGGCTTCTAGCAACAACTTGAGTGAATTTGTCGACAAGCAACAGTATAGGGATTCAGTTAAATCGAAGATATCGGAGTCCGTCTCTAAAATTAATGACCTCAAACATCAGCTCAACGCTCAAAAGGAAAGCGTTGATAAATTAGTTAAAGAACAAAATTTACAACGTGAAAAATTAGCAATCAGTAAAAATGAGCAGAGTAAATTGTTGTCTTACAATCAAAGTCAACAGTCTGAGTTTAATAACAAAATTATAACCAACTCTGCTCGCTTACAAGAATTAATCGCAGCACAAAGAAGCGCTAATTTTACGGATGGTGGATATTATTTTATAAGATTTCCGGGGCAAATAAGAGCTATAAATCCTGCTGACTATTCGTATCGTGATTATGGGCATAGTCAGGCAGATGCACCATGTCCTGGTCCACCTATAAGCGCGGACTCAACAGACAGGTGGGGATATTGTACTAGGCAATGCGTATCGTATGCCGCATGGGCGGTGATGGCTTCTGGACGATCTGCACCTATTGGTTGGGGAGATGCCAAAAAATGGGTAGCAGCTGCTTACGCCAATGGTATACCGGTTTTTAGAACTCCACAACCCGGAGATGTTGCTATTAGTACGAACGGATACTGGGGGCATGCAATGTATGTGGAAAGTGTTAACGGAAACCAATTCAATACTTCAGAATACAATACGAATCTTGATGGCCGATTATATTACAGAACACGAGCATTTTAGTTAGAAGAACCAAGGATAATCCTATATAATTAACGGGTAACTTGTAGAGGGAGAAATGCGTGCAGAATCAGAATATTGAAAAGGTGCATAAGAATAAAAAATGGCTGAAAGCTAGTCTAATATTTCTTGCTATATTTGTAATCTTTGGCTTTGGCTATGGTCTCGGAGCTGGAAATATTACGCTTGGATCAAGTCCATCAACACAAAATAGGCAACTTTCAACTAATCTAAGCTATGCATCCGTAGAAAAGGTTTACGACATACTTAGAAAAAGCTTTGATGGAAAACTAGACAGTACAAAATTAACAGACGGCATGAAAAAGGGTATGGTAAACGCTACTGGTGATCCGCATACAGAATATATGACCGCAGAAGAAACCAAAGAATTTAATCAAGACCTTAATGGATCATTTAGTGGCATAGGAGCAGAACTAGGTAAAGATAAAGATACCGTAATTGTTGTTTCGCCAATAGCAGGATTTCCCGCTGAAAAGGCAGGACTAAAAGCAAAGGATGCCATTATCGAGGTTGATGGTCAAAGCACGTATGGCCAAAGTTTAAGTGAGGTAGTTAAGAAGATTCGTGGACCAGAAGGTACTGATGTAAAGCTACGCATCGTGCGCAATCAACAGGAGGATCTCACATTAACTATCAAGCGAGCTAACATCACAATCCCTAGTGTTGAGAGTAAAATGCTAGAAAATAATATTGGATATATAAAGATAACACGGTTCTCAGAGGATACTGTTCAGCTAACCAAAGAATCTGCGCAGTCATTAAAGCAACAAGGAGCAAAAGGAATCATTTTGGATCTAAGAGGTAATCCTGGTGGATTGTTGGATGCAGCAGTCGGTGTGTCTAGTATTTGGTTGCCAGATGGTAAGACAATACTTCAGGAGAAAAGAGACGGGGCTGTTATTAAAACTTATGATGCGGAGGGTAGTCCAATACTCGAGGGTGTTCCAACAGTTGTCTTAATTGACGGTGGAAGTGCCAGCGCTAGTGAGATTGTATCTGGTGCGCTAAGAGACAATAAAGTGGCCAAGCTAGTTGGCGTTAAGAGCTATGGAAAAGGAAGCGTTCAGTCGGTCGAGAACTTACCAGACGGCTCTTCATTAAAAGTTACTATTGCGCATTGGTTTACTCCTAGTGGACAGAGCATAGATAAACAAGGTCTCGAACCAGATGTAAAAGTCGAGGCTTCTAAAGACACTAAAGATGATGTGCAGTTACAGAAAGCTCAGGAACAACTTAAACAATAATGTTATTTGCAGGTCATTTGCGCCTGTGATACTATCATAGAAGTAAGAAGGCAGTAATAGCTTGAAGGGGAGGAAGATTGTGGCTCTAGGGAAGCGACAAACAAAGTATATTTTTGTAACTGGTGGTGTGCTTTCTGGACTAGGCAAGGGCATTACTGCTGCATCTATCGGTAATATTTTAAAATCTCGTAACCTTAAAGTTAATATTCAGAAATTAGATCCCTATTTGAATGTCGATGCAGGTACTTTAAATCCTGCCGAGCATGGTGAATGTTTTGTGACAGTTGATGGTGCTGAAACAGACCTAGATCTTGGTCATTACGAGAGATTTTTAGATATTGAAACAACCCAAAAGAGTTCAGTAATGAGTGGTCGTATTTTACGACAATTGATTGAGGATGAACGAGCCGGCAAGTTTCTTGGTAAAACAGTTCAAGTCGTACCTCATTTAACAAACGCTATTCAGGATTATATTGATGAAGCAGGAAAAAACGTTGATGTACATATTGTAGAAATTGGCGGTACGGTTGGGGATTACGAAAGTCCGGCCTTTTTTGAAGCAATAAGGGAATTTGCAAGCAAAGTTGGGCGAGAAAATTGTTTGTATGTGCAGGTAGTTTATTTGCCGTACCTAGAAGCAAGTAAAGAGATAAAAACAAAGCCAGCACAAAATGCTACAAGAGAATTACGAAGTATTGGAATAATGCCAGATTTACTGGTAGCTCGTTGTGAGAATTTTGCAAATGGTGCTGTCAGGCGTAAGTTAAGCGCTTTTTGTGGTGTTGCAGAAGAGGGTATTGCAATTTTGCCAAACGCAAAAACTGTCTACGAAGTTCCTCTAACCCTAGAGGAACAAGGTATTGGTAACTATATTGTGAGTAAGCTGAGTCTTAAGACGAAGAAACCTCAATTATCATCGTGGAATCAAGTCGTTAATCGTGCAAAAACAAAGTTTGATAGCAAGGTCACAGTTGGTGTAGTTGCAAAATACATGGATAATCAGGACACATACATGTCAGTATTCGAGGCCTTAAAGTCCGCATCATGGTGGCAAGGAGTCAATTTGGATATTTTATGGATAGATGCTGAAAAACTCGAAACAAAAGGAGCAAACTTATCAGTTAAATTTAAGCGAGTAGACGGAATAGTGGTTCCGGGTGGTTTTGGATCTAGAGGGGTGGAAGGCAAGATAAAAGCTGCGCAGTGGGCTTTGAAACATAACTTACCGTATTTGGGTATTTGCCTAGGTCTTCAGGTGGGCGTCAGTGCTTCGGCTAGAAATGCAGGTTTACATGATGCCAATTCGGTGGAGATTGATCCAGACACAAAACACCCAGTCATTAATACGATGATTGATCAGAAAGGAAAAGAAGGCACAGGTGGGAGTATGCGTCTCGGTAATTATCCATGCGTATTAGCTAAGGGCAGCAAAGCGGAGCGAGTCTATAAAAAAAGTAAAATTATTGAGAGGCATCGTCATCGTTATGAATGTAACAATGACTACAGAGATCAATACGAAGCTTGGGGCATTCGCGCTGTTGGAACATCACCTGACAATCACTTAGTCGAAGTCGTAGAAGCTAGTAATCATAAATTCTTTTTAGCAAGTCAGTTTCATCCGGAATTTACCTCAAGACCAAACAGACCACAATCATTGTTCGAGGGGTTTATTAATAGTTGTAAAAAATGAGAATAATTGTCATATAAACGTAAATGGAGTAGCATAGGCATTATGGATATATCAAACAATAAACAAAAGAAAATATTATTAGTAGAAGATGACGACAATCTGGCAAATGTATACCTTGCAAGACTAGAGGTAGAGGGCTTTATTGTAAGGCGTGTACCAAATGGAGAAGATGCATTAGCTTCTGCTATTGAGTTCAAGCCAGATTTGGTTTTATTGGATGTAATGATGCCTAAAGTGAGTGGATTTGATGTGCTAGATATACTCAGGAATACACCCGAAACCGCTAACTTAAAGATAATAATGCTTACTGCTTTGAGTCAAGATAACGACAAAGCCAGAGCAAATCAGCTGGGTGCAGATGATTACCTCGTTAAGTCGCAAGTAGTCATTGCAGATGTGGTAGATAGAATAAAAAACCAACTTGGTGTGAACGATTAATTTTTGCAATTTATCAGTACAAAGTCTGTTCTAATTGACAAAAGATTTGGTATTGTAGTAATGTATTGGTGCTAAAACAAAATAAAGATGTCAGAAATAGATCAAAATCCACAAAATCAGGAAGCTGAAGAAAAGAGCAAAACACTTTCGTTTAATGATTTTCAAGAAATGCTGAATAAATATGAGTTGTCGGGTGACTCTCCAGAAGTACGGTTAAATGCATTGCGTTCATCATCTAAAGAAAGCATAGCATTATTTTTATCTGATTTAAATAGAGGGTTGACGGGTGCTGAATCTACGATGATACATGATAAAACTATGAAGATTGGCGAAAAAGAAACAGTTAATCCTGAAGATCGTTATCAAATTTTTTCAAATGTTATAGATAAGATTCATAATTCACAGCAGGGGATTAATCCAGCACGTGTTGGCGATGCATTAGCACTTACAACCGTAATATTACATCCATTTAGTGATGGTAATGGTAGAACCGCTAGAGCTGTTGGTTTATTATATCGGTCTGAATTTGATAATGAGGGTCAAGAAGATTTTGATCAACTAGTAGAATCGCGCGATAAAATACGGGAAAGTGGTGGATTTATGATAAATGGCTATGTTCCATATTCAAAGGGCGAAAACCTAAATCAAACTGACACCATCAATGCATATATTGACAGTATACTAAGCGACAATACCAATGAGTTATACACTGGCCCATATGGTCAGGCATCACTTTATGATTAAGAGAAGTGAGGGGGCTACTATTTTACTGAGACTTCGGTGCGTCGAGCGGTTTTACCGGTGAAGAGCCTTACTTTACGCGTAGTATAAGTAACGATACCGTCTCTTGATGCATGAATTGTGAAGTTTCGGCTCATGTAGGTTCCTTCACCAGCACGTTTTGTGGCTCCTACTTGACGGACAATTACTTGACCATTCTTAACTTTTTGGCCACCAAATAACTTGACACCAAGTCTTTGTCCTGGACTGTCATGAACGTTTTTACTGCTACCACCTGCTTTAACTTTTGACATATTAATTCCTTATTAGTATTACCAGTTCACGACCTACTATTTGATTATCGCGATGATAAATCAAATCTTTATCTAATACGTGAACAAAACTCTTTCGAGTATACCCCATATCTGTTAAGTGGTCAAGCATAGGCAGGTGTTTTATTCCATATTTTGTGAACCAAGCTGGAATCGCGATACACATCCTAAATCCGGGTTTTGTTTGCCTGGCTACATTTTGCAGGAATTTTTTGTGAATAACGTTAACACTATTGATAATTGTTTTAAGCTGATCCGGGTTGGGTTCAGACGAGAAGGGTCGTCCAAGATAGGTTTCTGATGCGATGCAATCGAAATCTTGCCAGATAAGATTACACGCATCACCAGTTTCTAAAAGATATGTCTGCCGACTAAGGTTATAAGTGGTCTGCTCATGAAGCCAATCTAGGTTTATTTTGGAATACTCAACCATTCTTTCCTCAATATCAGTTCCATAAACATCGTGACCCATAAGCAGGGCTTCTTGAAGGATTACGCCTGTACCACAAAACGGGTCTAGTATGCTCTGCGAATGGTCGTTTGAGGCAAGATTAATGATCGTTTGTGCAAGTTTTGGTGGTAGCATACCCACTCTAGCATCTCTTTTGGGCCGTTTTTGATCACGAGATGCGTAAGAGTTTATATTCTGGACGTTTTTGGTTTTGGCAATAACTACCTGGTTTGCGTTACCTGTAATAATTAGCTCTATGCCTGGTTCCGCGGTAAGTTTATTAAAGATGACTTGAGCGGTATTGAGTGCTGGTTGACTATTGGGTATGACTCTAACCGTCCTGTTAAGAGTTTGGATTAATTTTTTAAGTTTGAGTGCCTCTGAACTTATTGTTCTTGGTGAGATGTTAAGGTCATAAACGCTGATACCTAGTTTTATTTTGCCTTCCGGTAAGTTATTAATTAAATCTGGTAGCAATATCGACAGCTGATCACTGATATTTTTCCAATCTGTTTTGGGTATGGTTGTTAGTATTTCACAAAGCTTGATGCATCCACCCAGATTATCAAGTTTTATTTTTGAGTAGGGGAGGTTGATTATGGCAGAGGATTCTCCAAGCGGAGAAATGTTCTCTGATCTATAGATACTTTCTAGCTCAGCTAGTGATATTGACGGCTGTCGGCCTAAGATTAACAAACTACTCGACATACTGGCTATTAGTATACCTGGTATAATGTGAATATCTATGTCAGAAGAGAAAAAGCAACAACGCTGGAAGATAGTTATCAATACAATAACACTCTTGGCGCTCGTGTTATTGATTTATCTGGTACGTAAAGATGTTATCGAAACAGTTGCAAAAATTGATGATATTAGCTGGTGGATATTGCTATTGATGATACCAGTTCAAGCCCTAAACTTTCAGACTTACGCCCTGATGTATGATGATTTACTGCGATTTCTAGGGCATAAAATTAGTATCAGTAAATTATACCGAATAACACTTGAGCTAAACTTTGTTAATCATGTATTCCCAAGTGGTGGTGTTTCTGGGTTTTCATACTTTAGCTTACGATTACGAAAGTTAGGGGTGAGAACAGGCACATCAACCCTAATACAACTAATGAGATTCGTGTTAGTTTTTGTATCGTTTCAGGTGGTTTTGGCAATTGGGGTTTTAGCTTTGGCGTTCTCTGGGGCAGTTAACAATTTTGTATTGTTAATCGCTGGGTCAATCGCAACGCTGTTAATTACCGGAACTATGCTACTTGCATATATCATCGGTAGTAAACAAAGAATAAATATGTTTTTTACTGGCATCACAAAGTTAGTCAATAAAGTTGTTAGTTTTGTTAGACCAAAGAACACAGAGGTTATTAATATACTTAAAGTTCAAAAGGCGTTTGGTGAACTTCATGAAAACTATCTGCTGATAAAGAAAGATTTTAGTGTACTTAAGAAGCCTTTATTTCATGCATTGTTTTCAAATATTACAGAGATCGTCACATTGTATTTGGTGTTCGTAGCATTTGGTTTCTGGGTTAATCCTGGAGCGGTTATTTTAGCCTACGCTGTTGCCAACTTCGCGGGTCTTGTATCTATTCTACCGGGAGGGGTTGGTATTTATGAAGCTCTAATGACGGCAGTGCTAGCTTCTGCGGGTGTTCCAGCTGGAATTAGTTTTCCGGTTGTAATAATGTATCGTGTATCAACCATGGCTATGCAATTACCACCAGGATACATTCTTTATCATAAAGCAGTTCAAGACAACGACATCAAGTTATGAACAGCCAACTGGTCTATTCGGTGACTGATTTTGTGGTAATTTGTAACCAAGTTCTAGATACTTCATTTGGATTCATTCAAGTTATCGGGGAAATAGCCAATTATAAGATTAGTAGAAATAAGTGGGTATATTTTGATTTGAAGGATCAGTATTCATCATTACGATTTTTTGGCAGTGCATTTAACCTACCCGGTGAATTAGATGATGGCATGATGGTTGTGGCGAGCGGACTACCTCAATTACATCCTAAATTTGGTTTTAGTGTTAACTTTCATAGCATTAAACTATCCGGAGAGGGAAGTATCCAAAAATCCAAGGGCTTACTGGAGCAGAAGCTTGCCAAGGAAGGTTTGTTTGATGAAGTTCGTAAGAGAAATTTACCCATAATGCCAAGCAAGGTTGCAATCATAAGTTCCTCAGAATCAGCTGGATTTACTGATTTCACAAAGATCGTAAATGAGCGATGGTCAGGCCTTGATATCATTCTTTGTGATGTTTCGGTTCAAGGTGATAACTCACCAAGTCAAATTATCAGAGCAATTGACTACATAAACCAACACCACCCTGATGTTGAGGTGCTAGTAATTACTAGAGGAGGAGGGAGTAACGATGACTTACAGTCGTTTAACCATGAAGGAGTGGTCCGAGCTATTGTAGCGAGTCGTATACCAACACTGGTTGCAATCGGCCACGAGGTTGATATCTCCCTCGCTGAGAGAGTAGCCGATAAACGTGCCAGTACGCCTAGCAATGCGGCGCAGGTGTTGGTTCCAGACAAAAAGCATATTTTGCAAAACATCACAACACAACAAGAATACTTGCGAGATTATTTGCAAAGAATGTTAGAGTCATCCAAAACACATATAGTTGACAGAGAGTTAGTGATTCAGGAAGCTGTAACGAATCGTATTTATCAAGCGAAGGATTATCTTGATACTGCAATGAATACTATTCAGATTCTCGATCCAATACAAACACTAGACAGAGGGTTCGTCATTGTTCGTCAAAATGGCAAGATAATAAGTAAGTCTTCGCAACTAGCTACAAGACTACCTATAAGTTTGCAGTTTAGCGATGATATCATTAATTTCGTACCGAAAGAGGAGTAGTTTATACTTTAGTTATGAATAATTATCAACAAATGTCTGATAAATTAGATGGCTTAATGATGGAGCTGAGGAGTGGGGATTTGGATATCGATGAAGCAATAGGCAAATATCAAGAAGCTCAAAAAATAATTAGCAAAATGAAGAAATATCTTGAGGAAGCAGAGAATAAAATAACTAAGATTAAAGCTGAAATAGAATAGTAAATTCTATGGAACTTGCTTGGAATATAATTTTAGTATCGTTAGCTGTCATTTTTATTGCATTCACATTTGTTATTGCTGTCGGGGCGCCATTTTTGCCCACCTTAAAAGACAGAGTCCCAGATATTCAAAAACTCTGTAGGCTTAAGCCAGGCCAATCCGTCTTAGAATTGGGTAGTGGTGACGGACGTATTTTGTTGTCATTTGCTAGGCAGGGTATTAAATCTGTCGGTTATGAGATAAATCCATTTCTTGTAATTTACTCAAAAATTATTACTTTCAAACACAGAAAGTTAGTAAAAATTCATTGGGGAAATTATTGGACAAAACAATGGCCTCAAACTGATGCAATTTTCGTGTTTTTATTACAACCATACATGCAAAAACTGGACAAACATATTATTCAGAAATATCCCAAAGGTGTAAAATTAGTTAGCTTTGCATTTACTATTCCGAACAAAAAACCTACAAGGCAAATTAATGGTATGTATCTTTATGAATATGATAAACAATTGAAAAAAAATCACAGGTAGGTTAACATTAACGGTATGAACAAGGATAGTCGAATAGCTGATAACGACCAAGGATCGATAAATGTCTTGTTAATACCGCTGATTCTGGTAACGATTTTGTTTCTTGTGGTGAGTGGATTTGCTATTTGGGCTTACTCAAGTCGACAAGAGTATAAGAACAATACAGACGGTATCGTGGCTAAGCAGGTTGAGATTGCCAAAAAAGAAACCTCCACTCAAAAAGATAACGAATTTACTGAGAAAGAGAAACAGCCCCTTGAAACATATCAAGGCCCAGACTCGTTTGGCGGTGTAATTATTAAGTATCCTAAAACGTGGAGTGCTTATGTCGAGGATAGCGGTAAAGGTAGTACGCCTGTCGACGGGTATTTTAATCCAACAACTGTTCCAGGATTACAAAGTGGTTCTGCGTATGCATTGCGAGTGCAAGTGGTAGATAGACAATTTTCTGAAGAGGCACGGACTTATGATGCACAGGTGAAATCCGGGAAAGCACGATCAACTTCTTATACAAATCGCAACATACCCGGCGTTATTGGCATGAGGATTGACGGAGAAATATCACCCAAACAACAAGGAATTGTTATCCTAATGCCACTGAGAGATAAAACGGTTAAATTATTCACTGAGTCTGATCAGTATTACGGCGACTTTAATAACAACGTTTTGCCAAACTTTTCATTTACCCCGTAAGTAAACTCCTGCTATTATTTAAATAGTAAAGGGGTATACACTAATGAGGTCTTTTGGTGATGTATTGGGAGCAAATGACACTGACGATTTTTATAATATTGCCGAAGATCTAAGGGTGCCATTTTATAGAATTCTAAACGAGCTGAGTCTAGAAGAATCCAAAGGAAATTTAAAAAATCAAACGAATGCGCGTACTATTGCCGATGCTGCACTAAAGTTGCTCGACGGATATATTTTGACAACCAAACTAAAACACAATCAACAACAGTTTGATATTGAGCCTGTTTCAGCGCATGCAGTTTTATATGAATCTAGCCAACAGCTGGGCAAGCTAGCTCGTTTGCACAATTTTGACATATTATTAAACTTACAGAAGAGTGTCGGGCAGATTATCGCGAACCATCAAGCCCTAGGGCTAGCAATAACTAGCCTAGCCTATAGTTTTCTTTATGATTATGATCCAGCAAATAAACACAAAAATACCTTGTTGTTTAACTTGCATTCTAACAACAAAGATTCTGTTGAGATTGGTGTGTATAGTAGCGATAGTCACATATCATCCGGTAGCTTGCGTAGACTGCGTCGGTTAAAGGGTCGTGCAAGACAACCACTATCAGAACTTTCATTTGGTAGTAATAGTGGGTTAATTATTGCCGACGAGCTCTTTTGTAATATGAACTCAGAATTAGTTGCCAGCAGATATAATAAACTAAAGGGCGTTAAGGCAATGCTTATGCCGAGCAAACAACTTTCACTATGCTAAGTAAAAAACCTAGCAGTACTAATGTATTGGTTGTTGAGCCGGATGAGCTTTTGGCCAAAACATACAGAAGGATACTTACTGATAGTGGCTACTACGTACGCGCCTCGACTAATGCACAAGACGCGATTACTGATATAGACTCTACAAAGCCAGATGTAATAATTGTTGAGATTCAACTTCGTTTACATAACGGTATTGAGTTACTAAATGAGATTCGTTCATATCCAGATTTAAGTGAAATTCCTATTATTGTTTTGACATATATTCCAGAGGCGAGTTTCTATGGATTATTAAACAACAAACAGCTTAAGATTTCTAAGTATTTATACAAAACTCAGGCAACCCACCAAGATATACTTTTTGCGGTTCAGGAAGCGCTTGCTCAATGAAGCACATAAACACAACTGGAGTAGTTCTTGGCAGGATAAATTACCGTGAAGCGGATAGGATCATTAAAGTTATTACTCCGGATTTTGGAAAGGTTAGTTTAATGGCTCGTGGTGTAAGAAAAATAAAAAGTAAACTAGCGGGAGGAATCGAATTATTTAGTATTAGTACATTGAGCTTTATTCAAGGCAGGGGTGAAATATCAACCCTAACATCAACTCGTTTGCAAACCCATTTTAGTAACATCATACAGGACTATTCTCGTACTTCTGTCGGTTATGAGGTTCTGAGCTTATTAGATAAAACAACAGAAGATAGTTTCGGTACTGAGTATTACCATCTCTTGGTTAACACTCTGTCGTACTTGGACAATCTAAAACTAGATAGCCAGATTACTAGGTGCTGGTTTCTAGGTAATCTATTAAAGGTTTTGGGGCACTATCCAAATGTTGTGACAGACGTCGACAATAACGCTCTTATAGAGAGTCAACAGTATGACTTTGACTATCAAAATATGGCTTTTGTTACAGCAAGTACCGGAAGGTTTAATAAGAACCACATTAAGATTCTACGTATGTTAATTGATCAAAATCCGACAATATTACAGCATGTTTCTGGGGTTTTAGATATTATGAACGATATTCAGCAAATCCTAGCAAGATGCATAAAGCAAACAACTAGCTAAGATTAAATTTGATACACTCCTCGCTAGGCTCTATACATTTATACAGTAATATGTTGTTGTATGGTGATGAAAATTTCAAAAAAGGCAGGAATTGCATTGGCTGTATCACTCCCACCAATTTTTATTTTTAATAAAGATGTCGGCGCAGAGAAACTAGAAAAATCTAACAACAATACCACTACTACGGTAGTCGAAACTTATATTCACGAATCTCCGCTAGAGACACCCGGATACTATGCAAAAAGGATAATAACATAGATTCTTCTGATAAAGAAGGAGAAATATTAAACATTGCGGTGATGGGCTTAGGTGCTGTTTTATTGGTTGGCTCGGGGGTATTAATCGTCAAAGATATCATAAAGTCGGAGACAGAAGAGAACTACTTTAATGATAGAGTACCAGATGACCAGGAGATTATTTATCCAGGCTCAGTAAGTGTCTCAAATCGGTCAATACCAATTGGTCCAGAAGATGACCCAAATTTTTGGCCACCAGAATCGTAAACTTATAGCGATATAATCTGTTATAATTGGCAATATGAACAATAAAGTAAAGATGGATGATATTGTAAGCTTGTGTAAAAGGCGTGGGTTTGTTTTCCAGGCTAGTGAGATTTACGGTGGGTTAGCTGGTTTTTGGGATTATGGTCCACTTGGTGTTGAGATTGTTAACAAAATCAAAACCGAGTGGTGGAAGGCTATGGTTACTGAAAACGACAATATTTATGGTGTTGACGGTGCGATAATACAGAATCCCAAGCTTTGGGAGGCGAGTGGACATGTGGCGGGGTTTACTGACCCGCTTGTCGATTGCAAAAACTGTGGAGCAAGACATCGAGCTGATCACTTGGCTGGTACTGATTCAACAGATTTGACTGAGCTAAAAGAGATGCTCAAGGATAAGGCTTGTCCGACGTGTGGTAAAAAATCCCTGACTGAGCCACGAACCTACAATATGATGATGAAAACATGGGTTGGTCCAATTGAGGATGACTCATCGGTGGCATATTTGCGTCCAGAAACTGCCGGTTCGATATTCACCAACTATGAAAATGTCCGTGAAACTATGCGTGCAAAGTTGCCGTTTGGCGTTGCCCAGATAGGTAAGGCATTTCGTAACGAGATTAGCCCTCGTGACTTTATTTTCCGGGTACGAGAGCTTGAGCAAATGGAAATGCAGTATTTTATTGCTCCAACAGATCAAGAGAGTGTGTATGAACGATGGCGTAACTTTGCCTGGGACTTTTTGACTCAGCGCCTAGGGATTGACGAGAAGAACTTGCAGTGGCATGAGCACGCAGAGAATGAAAGAGCGCATTATGCTTCCGCAGCGCACGACATTTATTTCAACTTTCCACAAGGCTTCAAGGAATTATGGGGCACACATAATCGTACAGATTATGACCTTAGCAATCACCAACGGATGAGTGGTAAAGATCTGCAATATTTTGATGATGCTTCGCGAGAACGTTTCTTGCCGTATGTGATTGAATCTTCGGTTGGTGTAGGGCGTATGTTCTTGGCAGTTATGACAGACGCTTATTGTGAGGAAGAGATAAACGGTGACAAGCGAGTGGTGCTCAAGCTCAAGCCGGAGCTCGCTCCATATCGCATGGCTGTTTCGCCACTGCTTAAGAACAAACCAGAGCTAGTACAAAAGGCCCAAGAAGTTTACGATATCCTAAAGTACGAGCTTGGTAATGTTATGTGGGACGACAACGGCAACATCGGTAAACGCTATCGTCGTCAAGACGAGATCGGTACACCGTATTGTGTCGTGATCGATTTCCAAACCCTAGAGGATAACACCGTAACCGTCCGCGACCGCGACACCACC
>CAZTWB010000009.1:0-23100 GCA_964617035.1 uncultured Candidatus Saccharibacteria bacterium | reverse complement strand
TTTAGTACTTTATTCATTCTGTAATTATTATTCCCCTCACTTTAATAAAAGTCTGTTCCACCGAATTTATATTGTACAGTATTCAAGCCGTAGATTGCGAACGAAATTTTTCAATTAAGCGCCGTGTGTGTCCTCTTAGGATTGAGTGTTGCCCCTTGTAGCGCTTGATTTGATTTTTCAGCTTAGCTTCGACTATATCAACAGCTGCAAAAATATTTATTGTTGTTTCTTTAGCCGTTACATTACCTTTTGGTAATCTAATAGTAACCTCTGCTGTGCATTCTTTCTTCTGTTTTATCTTGCGTTCTTTTAGGAATACCTCTGCATGTGCGCTCTGTCGAGCTTTGGGCGGCATGTATCTATCTAGATGGCCGATTTTTTTTGTAACATAGTCGTGTAGCTTTTTATCGACATCCATCTTAACGCCAGTTATTTCAATTTTACTAATCATAATATACTCCTTTCATTACTAAATTAGCTCTCGCCCACCTAGATACTTATTAAGTACTTTTGGCACCTTAACGTCACCATCTTTAGTTTGTAAATTCTCAATGATAGCAATTAATGGACGTTGAGAGAATACAGTAGCATCATTTGTATGAACAAGCTCAACCGAACCATCGCTTTTACGCACACGAGTCTTCATGGCACGAGCCTGATAGTCAGTAATGTAGTCGGCGGTGTGAGTTTCTCTATAGGCTTGTTGGCTAGGAAGCCAAACTTCAATATCGACACCCTTAGCGTTAGGACGGCCAATGTCAGCAGTACACTTTTCTAGCACGTGATATGGCAAACCAAGTTGTTGCATTAAATATTCCTGGATAGCCACCATAAATAGATGCTCCTGTAAGGAGTTTTCTGCAGTTGTAAAACTTTCCATTTCTAGCTTATTAAATTGATGTAGGCGAAAAATCCCTTCTGTATCCTTGCCGTAAGTTCCAGCCTCTTTACGAAATGCAGTTGTATACCCAACGTACCTAATTGGTAGCTCGCCCTCTGTCAGTATCTCATTCATATACATTGGAGAAATAGTGTGTTCTGCGCTAGCATTAACCCATAGGTCTTCGTCTTCAAATTTATAAGTCTGCTCTTCACGATTAAGCCGACCTGTTGCCTCAAAGACGGTCTTTTTTGCTACTGCCGGAGGCAAAACTGGAACAAATGGCTTTGAGCTAACTTGTAAATCATTTTCTTTAATAATCTGCTTAAGAATGGTTTCATCGCTCAAAACTTCCATAGCATATTGCCACAAAGCAAATTCTAATCTTACGAGATCCCCTTTTGTGTAAACAAATCTCGCTCCAGCAATTTTTGTTGCTCGCTCCTTGTCTATCCAGCCTTTTGTTTCGGCAATCTGAGCATGGTTTTTTGGAGTAAAATCAAAGTTCGGCTTCTCTCCAACCGTTTTTAGAACTTTATTTTGCTTTTCAGAATCACCTATCGGCACACTATCAAGGGGCATATTTGGGACTGTCTTAAGTAACTCGCTGTATTCTTGATCAATTGCCGTAAATTGATGTTCTAAATCCGCTAGTTGCTCCTTTATCTGACGACCCTTCTCGATAACTTCGGATGTTGGTTTTGTACCCTTCATAGAATCGGCTATTTTATTTCGTTCCTGACGCAAAATATCTATCTGGTTTTGTAACTCACGACGTTTTTTATCAAACCCAAGCAACTGTTCAATATCAATGTCATAGCCTTTTTGTCTTGACTTTTCTTTAACCAGCTGTGGATTCTCCCTAATAAACTGTATATCTAACATACCTTTATTATACCACTGTCGTACATCTTATTTATTTAAAAACTTCAATGTTAACTCTGTGCGACCTCTGGAATATAGGCAGTGTTCACATTCTCCACCCATGGCAGATTGTCCAACAGGTGGCATAGTGTCGCTATCTAAAACCCTCTTAATTTCTGGTATAAGTTTGTCCACCCAATCTGTGCTACCCTTATGTGGAAAAACATAAGTCTCAAACTTTAGTTGATTATCAAATCTATCTACCAGCGAATTGGTTGTTGCATAGACAAAATACCCTGTATCACTAACCTTAAAACCATTTTTTTTAAATAACCACTGGTAAATCTCCATCTGCCTTCTATACATATCGTGCCATGACCCTTCTGGGCCCAAAGAAGTAACCGGCTTATCTTTGGCAGTCGCCTTATAATCAACAACTATCAACTGATCCTTGTTATCTACCCACACATCATCAACAGCTCCAAAAATATGTAGATTTGTGTTCGTATCTAGATAATCTATACCTGCATCATCGCCAAAGCTTTGGCGCCATTTATCTAAATGCTCATGAGCAAACGGAATGGCCATTATTTTGGCTTGCTTCATTAGTGGATGAGGTTCTTTTTTGGCTCGATAGATATCAAACTCTTTCTTAAACAACTCATCAATAGCTTTGTTGATATTAAACGGTGGGCTACTGGGTCTGGAAATTTTTAATCTTGCATCCAACCAAAAACACCGTTTGCATTGCATAAATAACTCAAGCTTGCTCCTGCTTAAGCGATAGGGTGTCTTTTGGCCTGGCTTATAGGGCAATGAATACTTCCTGTAGCTCATTATGTATTCATTATACTGAACAATTAAATAGTTTTGCGTTGTAATATAGCCAGAGTTTCAATATGTGGAGTTCGTGGGAAGAAATTATACCCTTCAAAAAAACTAATATCATACTTTTCTTTGATTAAGGCAATGTCTCGCGCTTGAGTAGATGGGTTACAGCTAAGGTAAACGATTTGTTTTGGTGGGTTCTCGAGTATCCTTTTTAGTATTAATCCATGTAAACCTGCTCTGGGTGGATCAACTATTAGTGTGGTTTCGGGTTCTATATATTCCAGTGCTCTTTCAGATGAAGTATTTATAACTCTAGCATTTGTATTTTTGGTATTCAGTTTAGCCATTGAGGTGGCGGTTTCGTTAATCTCGATGATTGTTGGTGCATTAGCGATACTGATACCAATACTTCCTACGCCCCCGTACATGTCTATAACTTGACCATCAATAATATGCTCTTTAATAGTACTTAGAACATCATGAAAAATAGGTAGGTTAACCTGAAAAAATGAATCACAATTGTATGCAAAATCTTTACCTAATAGCTTATCCGAAATCATGTCATCACCCAGACTATATAATAATTTTGTCATGACAGATGCTGGGCTTTTTGGGTTAGAATACCAGACATTCAATCCACCAATGCCATCAGGTAAATTCAAAGTCGGAAAATCTTCTGTCTTTACAAACAAACTAGAGGCTACTTTACCGGATTGGCTAGCTCGTACAACGACTGTTTTCAAATTTCCGGCACGTATATCGTAACCGTTAAGCTCACTCAGGATCACCTTTGCACTATTGTTTACTGCAGGTAGAGCTAATTTTGAGCCTTTCACAATTTCTTTGCCATGACTTCCGCGACGATGAAGTGCTAAGTGTAGCCCGGCATCATCTCCCCAAAATGAAAACTCCATTTTATTTCTATATTCAAACATGCGTTCTTTATATCTAAATTTGAAGTCAGGTAAATTTATATATTCTCTACCAAAAATCTCACTAATTATTTCTTTCTTGTGTTTATTTTCGGCGTCGTACTGCATTATTTGCCACGGAGAAGTTGACAAGTAATTTTCTTCACTGGGCAGAATGCGCTCTGGGCTAGCTTCTACTATATTTTCTGCCACAGCTTCAACATAATCTTTCCTCTTTTTTATAATTCGTATATCTACTTGCTCTCCAGGAAGCACACCCCAAACAAAAGCCTTCTTCCCCGAGCTGAGCTCAGCAAGGCCTTGACCGCCAAAGACTAGCTTTTGTATTCTTACTCTTTCGCTATTCATTAATAAACTTGATTATATCTGTTACTTCTTCTGCAAAGTAATCAGGATTATAGCTAGACAATATTTGCTTGCCGTTATAACCCCAAGCAACACTAATTATGGGCATGTTTATTTTTCTTGCGGCCTCTATGTCTCGAACTTCATCGCCTATGTATATCGAGTCCTCTACTGCAAAACCTTCCCTTTTCATCACTTTTTTCAATGCTTGAGCTTTACTAAATAAACCAACATTTCCATATACACCACCAAAATATTGTTTTAGGTGATAGTTAGTTAGAAATTTGTTGATAATACCGACACTGTTTGAGCTAACTACGTACATTTTGTGCCCATTACTAGCCAATTCTTTTATAACACTTTCCAAGCCTGGAAATATCTTTACTTCATGCATCCGTTTTTGTAATATCGGCCTACCCTTAACCAATATGCCTGGGACTTTATACAACGGAATTCCAATCTCTTTTAGAACCTGTTTTACTGTCATATTCCGAAAACTTTCAATTTGGTTTTGACTTACCTCGTACTTCAATAAGTCACTAGCGATATTAACCACAACTGGCAAACTGTTTGCTAGAGTACCGTCAAAATCAAAAATTACTTTCTTCATACTCCTATTGTACAGAGGTCACAGCAGAACGCCAATAAAATATACTACGATAGATATTAAAGTTATCTTATTCCAAAGAATGTAATCCAAACAACTGCCACTACCAACACGATACTTAGCTTCTGGTTGGTTTTCTCTATATAGCTATAATCTGCCCATTTGCCCTTACTGCTCATACAGTAAGTTCTTAGACTTAATTGTTGTATACATGTCAATAATAATGCTACCAGAGCATTAAGATAGACATACCATTCTAATCCGCCACCGCCGATTACTGCTGAATTCCAAATATAGTATGCAAAAACCACCCAAACTACCGTCAAGGCCAAACTGCCTAAGATAAATGATAAACGGCTAGATGACTGATCTGTGCTTTTCAACCGCTCTGCTAAATACCCAGTTACAGATAGCACGCTCATTAGCGCCATTATCATCAATATACTGCCTAGGTCAAAAACACCCAATAACATGCACAGAATAATCATAACAAGGGTCGTACTAACTCCTATGTTAACCCACTTATATTTAGACAACTTACTTTTAATTGAGTTAAGATATTTTGCTTGTAGAAATTTACCAATAACCAAATAATAAACGGCCATAAATATAAGAAGCAAAGATAATATGTACAAGATATTTACATTAAAGACAGTACGTGTCGCAGGCGTCATCACCACCTTACCTGAGTTACTAAGCAAAGGATCCTTCGTTAGAAAGCTTGCGGTTACTGGAAGATAATCAGATTTTCCAAAAAACAATAAGATACCGGCTTGTACAGCAAAAACCAAACTCAATAGTAAATAGCCTTTTTGTGGTTTATCTTGTTTTGATGCTAATTTTAGTTTGGATATCTTTTTTAATTTACCTTTCATATTAACTCCTATTTTACTTATTAACACCTAATCTGACTGATGATCTGTAGATGAATGGCTTCCTGAAAAATCTTTTTTACTAAAGTAAAAAATATAAAATAACGGTAAAATCCCAGCAGTATTCAACAACAAGAGCAAAACAAACCAAACTTTAGAATTCTTCCGAGCAGCAATCCAAAGAGCAATTGCCTTTAAAACATAATCTGTCAAAACAATAATTAACAAAAACCAAACGTTATCATTGATAAACTGCTCATTAAACATATTACCTGTATTGTAACACGAGGTAGTCTATTAGTTGCCTTTTTTATGCCCCAAGATCAAGATCAGAGTAGATACCAGAAGTAACCTCATCTACCTCACTACGAAGTTGAGGAAAAGGTACACCTTCACGTGCTGTCACACCCTCTAGTAGCCAAAATAACCGTTCTGCATGACCATACCCACAGGCTGGAGGCATGCCATATTCTAGCATTTCTATAAAATCAATATCCATCATCATAGCTTCATTGTCGCCATCATCACGCATCCTTTGCTGTTCGATAAACCTATTTAGCTGATCTACTGGGTCGTTAAGCTCGCTGTATGCCTTAGAAGCCTCTGTGCCACCGAGCAGTAAATTAAACTGTTCTGTTAAACGTGGATCCTTTGATTGAAGCTTTGCTAACGGTTGCAAATAATCTGGCACATCGACCAAAAAAGCCGGCCCACTAATATTCACACGTATTTTCTTCCACAGCTTATCAATAACCCGTGAGCGATTGTCAATTTTTTCAACCTCTCCACCAATCTTCTTTAGCTGCTCAACAGCCTGTTCAAGTGTACACTCAAATACATCCAATCCATAGTTGTCTTTGATCAGATCAACAAAACTTAGCCTTGGCCAATCTTCACCATCTTCACCCAGGTTAATCTTCTGGCCATTTGCTAGCTTGAAGCTTCTTGTTCCCCATGTTTTGTCTGCGACATATCGTACAAGTTGTTGAGTAAAGCTCATTCCGTCTTGCCAATCAGCGTATGCCCAATACCACTCCATTGCTACATGCTCTGGAAGATGTTCGTCAGAATAGTTCTCATTCCTAAAGCGAGGTCCAATATCATATACTTTTTCAAAACCCGCACCCAACAACCTCTTGAGTGGAAGTTCATGGCTTATTCTAAGAAAAAAATCTTGATCTAGTGCATCCATATGGGTAACAAACGGATTGGCGTCAGCGCCACCAGTTGTATGCTCAAGTACAGGAACATTTATTTCTATAAAACCATTTTGGTTTAAGAAATCTCTGGTCGATTGCCAAAACTTACTCCGCCTAATAAAGCGCTCTTTAATATCTAGATTTACATTCATATCAATGTAACGACGGCGCAATCTCTCTTCCTTATTAGTAAAACCGTCTTGAGTGGTAGGCATTGGACGTAGAGACTTTGAAAGCAGTCGTAATTCTTTAACCTCAACTGATATCTCACCAGTTTGGGTTTTTATAACCCGTCCAGATACTTCAATAAAGTCTCCAGGATCAAGCAAGTTGATATGTTCAAATCCAATATTTTGATGCTCAACACTAAATGCTTCCATAACATCGTGTTTTAAGAATAGCTGTATTTGAGCAGTCGTATCACGCAATACAAAAAAAGCTATCTTTCCAAATTTGCGAGTATTAATTATCCGTCCACTAACTATTACGTTATTGCTTTCAAGCTTAGAAAATTTATCGATTATCTCTGATATGGTGTTTGTTCTGTCTGACTTTGCAGGATACGGTTGAAGGTTGAGTTTCTTTATTTCAGATAATTTACGTAGTCGTTCGTTTCGTAGTTCTTTTAGATTTGCCATTTCTCTATTATATCAACTTTATTTAGTTTCGCGCCAAACAGCAAGTCCACGAACGCAAGTCTCTGTGTCACCAAGTATAAGAGAACCAATCATGTCACCGTCCTCTAGTCTATGTATTGCTTCTCTCCAGAAAATACTTGGCAAACCAGCAGTACGACCAACTATTGTAAGTACCGGATATCTACCTTGCTCGATTAATCTGTCATTTTCTGTGATTGCGACATCTTTTGATAGTGACAGTACTTCATCACATCTTTCAATAAATTGTGCTCTCTCCATTATATTTCCTTATTAGTAATTTCTGCGTCTTCATTCAGTAATCGTAAGCATCAGGGAGATTTTAAATTATATTGTCCTTAAACTCTTACGACCAAAGTTTAATCATTAATTACTGATTATTCGTATCTAAGATACATTTATCAGGATATTTATTTTACAATAAATATTGTAGTTAGTCAAAGTTACTTTATCTCGGCTACTTTATAGGTTGTTATATCATTTGGGGTTTGGATTTCTACCTCTTCTCCCACTTTTTTTCCAATTAAAGCTTTACCTATTGGAGATTCGTCAGATATTTTGCCGTTCAAGGGGTCTGCCTCAACTGTACCAACTATCTGAAAGTCTCTTTTTTTACCATCATCACTCTTAAGAGTGACGCTCGATCCAAGCTGAACCTTGCTGTCACCTTTAGGCTTAGATATAATTTTTACATTTTGTAGAATATTCTCGAGCTCAGCAATGCGTCCTTCTGCCTGTTCTTGTTCTGATCTAGCCGATGCATATTCGGCATTTTCTGCCAAATCACCAAATTCTCTAGCCGTCTTAATACGCTCAGCTACCGAGCTACGTTCGCTAATTAGCGTATCTAATTCTGCCTGTAATTCTGCAATACCTTCTTTGGTTAAATGAAACTGTTTTTTCATAATATCCTCACTCTTCGTTAAATTAATAATAAGCTCTAGCCTGTTAGCTATTGGTGAGTCGCTGTATTATATCAACCTTATGCAATAGAATCTAGCACTTTGTTGATGTCTTTTTCTGAAATAATTTCTACGTCTTCATTTGTTCGTTGTTTGTACTCAATTACCTCATTAGCTAAAGTTTTTTCGCTAATAACAAATCTGTGTGGAACTCCTATCAAGTCTGCATCCGCAAACTTCTCACCTGGTCGAATGTCTCGATCATCATACAAAACTTCAACGCCCATTTCTTGTAGTTGGCTATATAAACTATCTGCCCGCTTAACAACATCAGGATGATTCCCAAGCCTACAAATTATCACTCTGTATGGCGCAATATTATCCGGCCAAACTAATCCTCTGTCGTCAGACAATTTTTCAACTATCACACCCATAACCCTAGTGACGCCAATACCATAGGATGCTAGATATAATGGCTTTTGATGACCGTCTTCATCCGTAAACATAATCTCCATTTGCTGTGATTTATCAACTCCAAAGTTAAAAATATTTCCAACTTCGGCACTTTTGGTTTTTTCTAACTCACTTTTATCGATTCCTAGCTCTATTACGGCATCATCAAGTACTTCCTCATTGACTGCAATATTCTTGGCACGATGGACATACAATACATCCTCACCAGCGTCACATATCGTCTGAAATTCATGACTAAATTTCGTGAAAGCTCCTCCGCTTGCAAAAGTAACAAAGGTGGTATCGCCAATACCTAGCCTACTAAAGATTCTCTCGTAAGCCTTAGTAACTTTTTGGTAATATTTATCTAGATCGTCACCTGATGAATGTACTGAATACATATCCTTCATCAAAAACTCTCGCCCTCGCATTATTCCACTCTTTGCGCGAAGCTCATTACGTAATTTAGTTTGGAATTGATAAACACTGACTGGCAAATCTTTATAACTCTTAACATGTTGCTGCAACATCTTAAGAATTGGCTCTTCGTGCGACCAAGCAAGCCCAATCTCAGTTTGATCCTTAAGCTCTGTTTTAAACCAAACATCCACAACTTCATCATCCCATCGAGTAGTTGCTTCCCAAGTATCCTGGGGTTGAAGATTGGTCATTATTAACTCTTGTCCATCAATCTTGTCCATCTCTTCACGAATTATTTGCTTGATATTTTCAAGAACTCTCAGGCCAAGTGGTAAATAAGCGTACACTCCAGCCATTTCTTTGTGTACATAGCCCGCTCGTATTAATAGTTGAGCATTCTTTGCAGTTTCATCAGCTGGAGCGTTTTTTCGAGTCTTGGTAAAGAGTTGAGAATATTTCATTAATGTTGTCCGTTCTTTAATGTCACATTGATTGTACTATTTTAGATTGACTTGTTCCAGTTTGATAACGATTATCATACATTATCCTTGAAACTGCTTGTCTACATAAACGGATCTTCGTACCAATAATTGCTTGCTCTTGGGCATTGCTATATAAATTAGCCAGCAAATGATCATCGGCCTCAACAATAGCAAACGCAATTTCTCTTCGTAACCCAGGCCTCTTATTGGTCGTCAAATTATGTATCATTTCATCAAATTCATGTTGATCGGAAATATCATTAATTAGCTCTTTTACTTTGATTTCTTCATGATTATCAAGTTCAAAATATTTGTCGATTTGAGTTCTAAGTATCTCTTCTGGATTTTCTGGCAATAGTTCCATTTGGTTATCTATCTTCCTCGGTTAGGTATTAATAATTTTACTTTAATTAATGATCTGTTTCCTATAAATCCGGCTCTCTACTTCATAAAGATAAATAATAACGAAAAGGCAATCATATTTTTTATGCCATGCAGTATCATTGAGGCTGCCAGCCTACCAGTCTTTTCACGGAGATATACCAGAACTAACGACAACACGAAAGTGTCAATTGCAGCAATCCAGAGTAGTGGCGCATTACTCCCAAACTGAAGGTGTGCCGAAGCGAATACAATACTTGTAATTATTGCTGACGGAATAATTTTATATCGTGATCTAAGGCCTGTATACAAGTAGCCACGACACAAAGTTTCTTCCACTATAGGAGGGAGAATAACCAAGCTAATCCCTGCCAATACAAGATTTACCAAACCTTTGTCGGTCTCAAATCCAAGTTGTTGCTGTTGATCTACATTAAGTGATGGAGAAATTTTTTTGGCAATTATTGTAGTAAGCATAAAAATTACTAGATAACCAGCATACGCCAACAATGCTTTGCCAACATCACTCATCTGTGGTTTGGACATACCCACCGATTTAAGTGTCTGTCCTTTTTTGCGTAGGAACATACTGACTCCAAAAAGTATTAATAAATCAGCAGTAACTACATAAATAAATTGTAGTGACGTGTTAAGTGACTGACTAGCTTCACCACCACTAAACTTTTGTACAAATATAACCACAAAACTAGCAACAAATTGCGAAACAAAGAACAATGCTATAGTATTAAAAATCAGTAAGATCGGATTATTTAATAGTTTGTATTGGTGAAGTTTGGCGTCATTGTTCGTTGCTTGCATGACTAGAAGAATCTTTTTACATCAACAACTGTTATCAGTACAAACAATAACATTAATACCGCAAACCCTATGCCATGAATCATGTCTTCTGTTTTTGCGGTTAGTGGTTTACGCATTAACCTAAATAGATATGTTACAAAAAGCCGACCACCATCTAGTGCAGGAATTGGTAAAACATTCATTATTGCAAGGGTCAATGATATCACAGCAATTATCATCAAAATAAACTGCAATCCCAACTTACTACCCTCTTTAATTAAGACAAATACGCCTACCGGGCCAGATACCTGACTACTTGCCTTTTCGGTATCGCCATTGAACAAACCAACTATGACAGAACCCAATCCTTTTAATGTAAGCTCTGTAAATTGCTTTGTTATGCCTACACCCACTATTGGCGCCGACCAAGTAGATCTTCGCATAGTAAATTCGGTTGGCACAACACCTAAATATCCCTTTGGGTTATCTGAGTTCTTACTTGATTCAACTTCCTCTGCAGTTCGTAATGTTGCCTCGGCTGTTTTTAATTCACCGTCTCGAACATAGGTAATCTCAACTGTTTTACCTGAAAATTCATTTGTTATTTCGGGTAACGATTTCGCGTCAGGAATATCCCTTGATTCTTTCTCTTTAGTTATGCCTAATAATTGATCTCTCTGTTGCAAGCCTGCTTTTGAAGCTGGAGAATCTTCCTCAACAGCACCAACCAATACCTTATTACTTATAACATTCGTATCGTTTGCAATAGTAAATTGATTATCTACTAATTTTGGCATGCCAATGATGGCAAGTAACGTAAACATGAGAATTGCTACTATCAAATTCATCACTACGCCCGCCCCGATTATCTTTGTCTTTGCCCAAAGACTTGCTGCTCCGTAACTTCCTTTAGCTTTGTCTTCGTCGTGCTCACCCTTAAGCTTAACAAACCCCCCCAAAGGCAACCAGTTGATCGTAAATAACATGCCACTCTTTAGTTTCCTGCCCCATGCTTGTGGCGGGAAGCCAATACCAAACTCCTCAACATCTACGCCGTTTCTTCGTGCCATAATAAAGTGCCCGAACTCGTGAACAACCACTAGCATTACAAATAAAACTAAACCCAATATTAATAGAAAAATTGACATTTAACCCCCAAACCTCCTTTGTCTTGTATTATATTGTTGCAATGCATCTTGAAAATCATGAACAGTATAGTCTGGCCATAGTTTATCTGAAAAAACCAGCTCTGCATAAGCAGATCTCCACAACATATACCCACTAAGTCTCTTTTCGCCAGAAGTGCGAATTAATAGATCTATATCAGGAATGTCAGAAGCATACAAATTTTGTTCAAAAATCGACACATCTAGATCTTGGATTTTTATGCCTTTACTAATGATGCTTTTGGTTGCGTCGACTATTTCTTGTTTGCCACTGTAATCAAGGCAGATTATTAAGGTTCCTTTATCATTGTTCTTAGTTACTGATTCAGCTTTCTCAATAGCCTTTATAACTTTTTTATTTAAACGATCTTTTCGACCAATTATTCTTATATTTATGCCGTGTTTGTGAAAATCCTTCAAGTATTTTTCAACTGCTTTAATTATTAACTGCATGAGATACGACACCTCTTCTTTGGTTCTAGCCCAATTTTCGGTAGAAAAAACGTATGCACTTAAATATTGAACGCCGTTATTGAATGCATACAAGGCCACCTCCCTAAAGACTTCTGAACCCTGTCGGTGACCTTCTAGAGCAGGAATTCCTCTATTTTTTGCCCAACGGCGATTACCATCCAAAATCATGCCAACATGACTTGGTATTGATGACTTTTCCTCAACCATTAACAGTAATTATACCTATAAAACACATCAGATGATAGACTAGACAGTCATTATTTCTTGAATTTTATTTTTCTCAATAACTTCTGCGTCTGTTTTTGCCTGAGTCATGGCCTCCTCTATCATGGCAATTAAACGTTTCGCTTCATCTTCGCCGATCTCTTTATCCTTTTTCGCCTTATCAATAGCATCTATGGCCTCGTGCCTTATACCACGAGTCACGATCAAGGCCTCTTCTAGTTTAGCGCTAACCTGTTTAGTTATCTCCCGACGTCGCTCCTCGGTTAATGGCGGAATAGGCACTCTAACGACTCGGCCATCATCGCTCGGATTAAACCCTAGTGATTGGTTTTCGCGAATGGCATTACTGATAGCTTGAAGATTATTTGGGTCAAAGGGAGTAATCTGTAACAATTGCGCCTCAGGAGCAGTTATATTTGCGACCTGATTTAGTGGCATTGCTGTACCGTAAGCATCTACCATAACTCCATCGAGCATAGCGGAATTCGCTCGACCGGTACGCACTTTTGAAAGTTCATCCTTGAACCTATCAACCGTCGCCGAAAGCTTTGTCTGGGTTTGCTTAACTATTTGTTGAACTTCCATATAATACTCCTGTTATTTCATCTGTATTTTAGCAGATATCCAAAAAAATGTAATCTGTACTAATGACTGTTATTGTTCAACTTCGCCCAACTGGAAACGACTCATTCGTCTAACAACAATATTTTCGCCCAATTTAGCAATATGCTCTTTAACTAGCTGACCGACTGTTTGATCAGGGTTCTTGATAAATGGCTGATCTAGTAAGCACCTTTCAGCAAAATGCTTCTTCATCATGCCTTCCACAATTTTATCAAGCATTTCAGCCGGCTTACCTTCTGACTTCGCTTTTTCACTCAATTCTGCTTTAACCTTGTCCCGTTCTTGCCCAGGAATATCATCTTCACTAATGTACTGCGGAGCACTAGCAGCTACATGCATACTAAGATCTTTAACTAGCTCTGTAAAAATTTCGTTTCTAGCCACAAAATCCGTTTCGCAGTTAACTTCAACTAGAACACCAATACGGCTATCATGGTTATATGTTCCTATTATCCCTGCGCGAGCTTCACGCTCTCCACGCTTTTCTGCCTTCGTTAGCCCCTTTTTGCGCATCGCTTCAAGTGCCTTATCAAAATCTCCATCAGTTTCGACTAAAGCTTTCTTGGCATCAGTAATTCCAACGCCTGTAAGTTCACGTAACCGTTTGATATCGTCTATAGAAATATTCGCCATTTTCTTCCCCCTATTTATCTTCATTTTGTTTAGTTGATGCCCTGCCAGATTCGATAGCTATCTTAAGATAATTCGCAACTAGTTGAAGTGTTTTGATAGCATCATCGTTAGCCGGAATTGGATATGTTATATCAGTTGGGTCAGCATTAGTATCTGTAAGCCCGACGATTGGAATACCTAGTTTATTAGCCTCTTTAACGGCATTGTGATCAGTTAATACGTCGAATACAAAAACGACACCTGGTCGAATAGACATATTTTTTATTCCACCATAAAGATGATTCATGCCATCAATCTCTTCTTGGAATCTTTGTAGCTCCAACTTATTGTACTTAGAAGCTAGCTGGCCAGATTCCATTTTTTGCTCGAGATCCTTCAGATGCTTAACCCGTCCACCAATAGTATTCTGATTTGTAAGCATGCCACCCAACCAACGCTCGGTTACGTAAGGCATCTTAGTTTCCTCTGCTAGATTCTTGGCTATGTCACGAGCCTGTCTCTTAGTGCCCACTATTAATACTTGCTTTCCTGAAGCCACGGTTTTCTCAACATACTTTAACGCGCCTTCTAGCATGGTGACGGTTTTAGTTAAGTCAACAATGTATACTCCATCACGTTTTGAATGAATATATGGAGCCATCTTAGGATGCCATCGACTTGTCTTATGCCCAAAATGAGCACCAGCTTCTAATAATTTTTTAATGTCAACTTCTACGGTTGCCATGATTAATAAATCCTTTCTACTTCGGTAGAATCACGACCTATGTCACTCCTGCAAAGATATGACCAGGAAGGATTATTGATTCTCCTGCTTACTTGATTGTAGGTTCATTATATCAACTATCGACATTTTTTCAATAGATAGTTGACCAATTTACCCTGTTAGGCTATACTAACAATCTGATTATGAAGAAAGACTTACACCCAAAGAATTATCGACCTGTTGTATTTCAAGATCTAAATGACAATACAACCTACTTAACTCGTTCTACGGTAGACGCCGAAGATACTATCAAAATTGACGGCAAAGAATACCCATTAGTGAAAGTACATATCTCAAGCTCTTCTCACCCATTCTACACTGGACAAGAAAAACTACTTGATATTGAGGGGCGCGTTGATAAGTTTGAAGCACGGCGTAAAGCAGCCAAGAAAGCTCAAGAAGCTCGCAGTAAGGCTATAAGCAAGCAAATTGCCAAAAAACAGGCAAAAGAAGAAAAAGCCAAAGAGTCTACACCAACAAAGTAGTTATAGAATCTTTTATCCTGAACTATTTTTGAATCATCATAATAGTTTAGTTATACTAAATCGTGTCATATGAACAATAAAGAACAATCCTTACGCGACGAACTTGCAGACCTAAATAAGCAACTTAAAGACCCTAGTATTTTTTCTGACCCAAAATACCCCAAAATTGCACGCAGGCAAAGCGAACTAGAATCAATTATTAACCTCTTCGATGAACGAAATCGCCTAGCAAACATCAAACGTGACGCTCAAGAAATAATCGATGCAGGTGGCGAGCTTGCAGAACTAGCCAAAGAAGAGCTCCAAGAAACAGAATCGCAAATTATGGCCAACCAAGCAAAACTCACTGATGCCCTTTTACCAAAAGATCCTAATGATGATCGTGACGCAATTTTAGAAATTCGTTCAGCGGCGGGTGGCGATGAAGCCTCGCTTTTTACGGGCGACCTATATAGGATGTATACCCGCTGGGCCGAAAATCATGGCTATAAGTTAGAGCTTATCAACGAAAGCCCTAGTGAAGCTGGAGGGTTTAAAGAAATAACCGTTGCCATTCGCGGGCAAAATGCCTACAAAAACTTTAAGTTTGAAGCGGGCGTACATCGAGTACAAAGAATTCCAGTTACTGAAAGTCAAGGTCGCGTTCATACTTCAACGGCTACCGTTGCTGTTCTGCCAGAAGCTGAAGAGAGTGATATAGAAATTAACCACTCCGATCTTAGAATTGATGTTTATCGGTCAAGTGGGCATGGTGGTCAATCAGTCAATACCACCGATTCTGCGGTTAGAATCACTCACCTCCCAACAGGACTAGTTGTAACCTGTCAGGACGAAAAATCACAAATCAAAAATAAAGATAAGGCTTTAGGAGTCTTGCGTTCGCGATTACTCCAGCAAAAAATAGAAGACGAACAAAAACAGCTATCTGATGCTCGCAGAAAACTTATAGGATCTGGCGACCGCAGTGAAAAAATTCGTACCTATAACTTTCCACAAGATAGAATAACCGACCACCGTATTGGTTACTCTCGTAGCAATCTACCCAGCGCGCTTGATGGCAATATCGATGATATATTCGAGCAACTCCAAAAAGCTGAACACGAACTTTTAAGTGAAGAATAAGCTAAGGCTACTCCCAGATCTCAACTCAATCTTACTATGTATTGCTGGTGATGACTATTTGTCGGGTCGAACTTGCCCAAGAATAATCTATCCCACAGTTCAGTCCTATCGGGTTCGGGTAACGAAGCAATTTTATTCAATAATGGTATCATCTTTATTTTGTCAGAGACATAGGCCAAATCCTTGGCATGATGCAAAGTTGCTCCCTTTGAAGCTTTAAGATGCTTGTCGGTAGGAGTACCTCTAAAAATATGCACCACACCAGTCGCAGCTGTTTGTTTTGTCATGATTTCTAGCCAACCTGTATACTATTACCTACTATGCAAATATTTCAATGGCAAGACAATGCCCGGAAAAAAATGAATAGTGCAGGTATAACATCCTCTGAACTTGACAGTCTGCTTTTACTCGAATATGTATTGTCAATCAATAGAGCATCTATTCTGGCTCACCCCGAAAAAACTCTCACACAAACTCAAATAACAAAACTCGCTAAACTTTTAAAATGTCGTTTAGCTCGTGAACCATTAGCATATATTCTCGGTCACAAAGAATTTTTTAGTCGAGATTTTATCGTTAATCCTGATGTGCTAATACCCAGACCAGAATCTGAAAGTTTTATAGAAATACTTAAAAAACAGGATTTCAAGAAACAGACCATCATTGATATTGGATGTGGTTCTGGGGTCTTAGGCATCACCACCAAACTAGAACTTCCCTCGAACACAGTTATATTGTCGGACATTAGCGATAAAGCCTTAAATGTAGCTAGGCAAAATATGCAAAAACACTCCGTTGACTGTCGAACTACAAAAGCAAATCTACTGCCTGCAAGCATAGATGCGAATATAATAATAGCTAATTTGCCATATGTTCCAATAAATTTAAGAGTCCAGTCAGAGCTAAATTTTGAGCCAGCAATTGCTTTGTATGCAAAAGATGGTGGTATGGAATTATATCAAAATCTCTGGGGTCAAATATCTACAAAATCCACAATCCACTCTGTACTAACCGAGAGTCTAGCATTTCAACACAATGATATGGAAGTGATAGCTAAAAGCGCCGGGTTCCTGCTAGATAACTCTGAAGGATTAGTCCAGTTATTCAAACGCAAATCTAGTTAGGTAATTCACCGAGTTTGACTTTTGTGGTTTGTTGTTTGCCGTTGCGAACAAAAGTTACGGTCACCTCTTCGCCAACAGTAAATCTGCCGACAACAGATGATAAGGTATTATTCTCATCAACCGGTTGATCATTAATTTTAACTATCACATCTTTGTCTTGTAGGCCACCATTGTCGGCCGGTCCGCCAGCTACAACGCCAGATGAACCATTGGAACCATTAATGTAAGCTCCCTGTTCGTTCTGGATTTTCAACTGAGAGGCCACAGAAGGATTAAGTTGCACATATCGAACTCCTAGATATGGCCTTTCTAACTTACCTGTCTTCAGTATACCGTTAATTAGTCCTTTGGCATCGTTGATTGGTATCGCAAAGCCAATATTTTGCGCACCATCACCTGCAACTGCGGTATTTATTCCAATCACCTCTCCATTTGCATTCACTAATGGCCCTCCTGAGTTGCCCTGATTGATTGCAGCATCTGTTTGGAACATATTTTGTAAACTCTCTGTGTTGATTCCTTGCCCATCAGAGGCCTGTACACTTCTTCCATACCCTGACAGTATTCCAGATGTGACTGTGTTCTGGAATTGCCCCAAGGCGTTCCCAATGGCAATAACGGTATCACCAACCTGGGCTTTACTAGAATCGCCCAATTTTGCCACAACTAGCTTCTTTCCTTTAGTATTATTGATCTTTAAAAATCCAATATCTAAAGAGTCTGATTCAGATGTAGTACCAACTACACTAACATCATCAAGAACGGTACCATCAGACATAGTTACACTAACCTTGGAAGCACCTTCCGGCACAACATGACGATTAGTTAACACATAACCACTATCACTAATAATAAACCCTGTTCCTGCACTCTGTTGCTCAACAGATCTCTGTCCAAAAAAGCTATCTTGAACACCTTGACTAGTGACATTAATTGAAACAACACTTGGCCCTACGGCTTTTGCTAGACTACTTATCAAATTACTCTGTTCTTCAACTGCCTGTCTGCCCTGTTCAACACTAGCATTTTGAGAAATGTTGGATTGTTGCTTACTATTTGCTCCAATAAAACCACCTGCAAAACCCGCACTCAAACTTATAAATATAATCGCCAACATCCCTAACGCTCCACTCTTTTGTGACGAAGAAGGTTTTGGCCTTGTTAGATTTATTCGTTTTTTTGGTTTTATTACTTCTGGTTTTGTAATCGGTTGTTGATTGTCCATGTATCCTCCGAGGTGATGATTATATTATTTTATTTCCCCAATCCGAAAAAATAAGAGTTATGACGATAACGGCTATCATCATAAATATTACTTGTCTTCTGATTAAAGTTGTTAATCGATCGGTCTGCTCCAAATAATATAATGAAGCCAGCCCAAATCCTAGTACTATTAATATCAACGCAACCTGAGAAAAAGCTTGATAGTACAGTAACCAGAATGAAAGTATCCACGAAAGCGATGCACCAAACAATCCCCAAGCATTAGAAAGAAATGAAGCATGTTTTTCTTCAAACCCAGAGAAATAATGTCTTGCGACAGAATAACAGACGACCCATGTCATAAACATAATAACTAACGCCGTTGACCCACCCCACTCTAGATACATGGCTACTAGTCCATACAAAAATGCCAGAAATGCTTGTAACGAAATCCCAAATATACTTGAACTAGGCTTAACTAACACTAGCCACAATGCATACGCTACAGCCCAAATCAACTGAATTAATGCGCTGGATGTGTTGACCATGAAAATAATTGTCGAGATTCCAATTATTAAGTCAACTGCGTTTGCCCGTATTAATGGAAGCCAATATCGTGGCTTAACCGAAAAGATGCGCCATTTACTAAGAATTACTATAGCAATTGCTAATTGAACAAGATTCAGCCGAATTAATACATACACTAGTAATGGCATTATCACAGTCAAAAATAGATGAAAGACATGTGAAAAACCACTAATCGGCTTTATTTTATCGGTTACTCGTTTCATCTTGCCCCAATATTATAACAAAGTCTGCATTTTCTGGGGGAGTAATCCCTTCTGGCAAGTTTGTTGTCGCTGTTGTCTTATAACGAAGCTCTAAGTAGCGCTTAGTATATTTTGTGTCTTTATTTTTTAGGTCAACGATTATTGTATTCTGGTGATCTTTGCTTGGCGCATCATCAACATTAATAACATTATACCCATAGCCTTTTAGAATATCCGCCTTGCTAGTAGCCAACCCGCTCCTTGTTGTGCCGTTTAGTACTTGTATGCCAGCATTTTCTTTTTTAAGAAAACCATCGACGAACGTTGTGCGAATAAAATTTTGAATATCGTTATACCTATATATACCTTCTTTTGGAACCTGGATTGAGCCAAGACCCAAACTTGAACTTCCGCTACCTATCAACACATTTGGTTCATCCACTAAACTAACCGACTTGATGTTTGATTCATTGATTTCTTGACCAAGAGCATACAGCTTCAATGCCTCGTCAGGTATTGACAGATTTGTTGAAATCCTCGAACCAAAACTATCAATCAATTGCGACATCTTTACTGGATTACTAAACGTTCCCAGGCTAATCACTTTGTTTTTCAGAGCTATAATAACTTCTCTTTGCCGTTCAGACCGCCCAAAATCATTCTTATTGTCACAATGTCTACATCTAGAATAAGCTAATGCTTTTAATCCATCAAAATGCTGATTACCTGTCTGGACATTCAGATTATACACTTTACCTTTTAGTGACATTCGCTCACTAACAGGGTCTTTAACGTTAATATCAACTCCACCAACAGCATTGATGGCCTTTTCAAATGCTTCAAAGTCGATCATCGCATAATAGTTCATTTTTAAGCCAGAAACATTCTCAACAACATCTTCGATTGCTTTTATGCCTGTTTTCTCTGCCTCTTCATCAGATCTACCCTCAGCCTGAGCAGACATTTTGGTCAATGCATACACCGCGTTGATCTTTTGAGTCCCACCGTCTTCCATCTTAACTGCCAGGTCTCTAGGTATACTTAGTAAGCCTGCTTCCTTATTACAAGGATCGACGCTAGCAATGATGATTGTGTCAGTTAGATCTGGCCCATCTGGTTGCTCAGGGCCGCCTTTTCCCATCAGCAAAAAGTTTACGCGCCCGTCTCCTTCTTGATGAAGAGTGGTAGGATCCGGCTCGCACTTCCAGGCTATCGAGTCGCCACCACCTTTAAATATCTCTCTAGCGCGTAAATATCCTCGCACACCAAGGTAACTTCCAGTCAAAAATAAAACCAGAAAAATTGCCAAACTGCTACGCAAAATAATCTTTCGCAAATTTCTTGGTTTCTTATTTGATCGTCGTTTTTTTGATGACTCATCTATACTCATATCAATAGGCTTTATAGTTCTTGTTGGTTTTCTTCCAAGCGAACGACCATCAGGCGTAACTGTCTTAACTTCACGAGTAATAAATCCTTCTTTCCCTGCAAAATTACCAATACGTGATTCTGATGATTTATTCTGAAAATTAACTGAAGAGGTCGCCTGAGATTTAGGCTTCATTTTCATTGAAGGACGCTTTCGTCCCCCAATCAGCCCATCGATATTACCAGAATTTACACGTTTAGATCTTTTAAAATTATCCATAGTACGTGTACTTTAGTATAGCTGTTATGGTAGTCATTATCAAAATTTAATTCCAAATCAATTATGGCAATTTTATCGCCATTAACGTATAGTTATAGACTGATATGTCAGAAATCAAATCATCATCGCCTGTTGACTACTCAAATTCCCCTCCAGCAAATAACCCACAACCCGAGCAAGTCTCACCACTTTCTCCTCAAAGCCCACAAGAAGAACAAGACCCTAGTCAAGAGGAAGCATCAGCTGAATCAAAATCGAGCACTATAAAAAGTATCATCTCGACCGTCATTCTATTTTTGGCCGCGCCATTATTAGCACTTTTTTTGATTGTCTTTGTTATTCAGTCATATGAAGTAGACGGACCAAGCATGCAGCAAACCTTACATAATAAAGATCTCTTGATTGTTAACAAGATCGATCGTACGCTTGCCAGAATCACCCGAAAGGACTATATTCCTCCAAGATATCAAATAATTATATTTACGCTCGATGAGTCAGGCGGAGCAAGCGGCGGAGAATCTAGACAATTAGTTAAACGTGTTATTGGTTTGCCTGGCGAGAGAGTAGTTGTAAAAGACGGTACCGTAACTGTATTCAACAAAGAACATCCAGATGGGTTCAATCCCGACCAAGGCAAGGAATATAGCAAGTCATTTAACTCTACAAATGGAAATGTGGATGTTACTGTTCAGCCAGGTCAAGTATTTGTTATGGGCGATAATCGCGGAAACTCACTTGACTCACGATATTTTGGACCTATTGATGACAGTACAATAGTTGGTAAGCTTGGGATGCGCATATTCCCGCTCAATCAAGCTCGTACTTTTTAGCCAATTAACTCTGAAGTTATTCTTTTCAAGTCATCGTCATCTTTAAAATAAACTTCAAGTTTTCCACCCTTGGCTGTTCGTCTAATATTAATAGACGTGTTAAGTCTTTTTGCTAAAGCTTCTGTTTGAGTGTTAGTTGTTGCCATATGTTCTTTAACCTTCGTAGCTGACTTCTTTTCTTCTTGTCTGCTAGCCGTAACGAATTGTTCAGCCTGACGAACCGACCAACCAAATTTTAAAACCGACTCTAATAAGTCTGCTTGCTTTTGTGAGTCTTCTTTCAATGCCAGAATAGCACGTGCATGACCTTCAGAAATCTGACCGTTTTTTAACGCCTGCATAGCTGGTTTTGGCAACTGCAAAAGCCTGACTGTGTTGTGGATAGTCGGAACTGCCTTGCCAAGTTTTTTCGCAATTTCTGCATAGCTGAGATTGAATTGATCATGTAGTCTCTCAATCGACTGTGCCTGTTCAAGTGGCGAGAGGTCAACTCTTTGCACATTTTCAATAATTGCCACTTCTAGCTCTTCAATTAGTTTTAAGGATCTAACGACTGCAGGCACCTCTTTTAGCCCAGCAATCTTAGCAGAACGCCAACGTCTTTCGCCGGCAATAATACGATAATCATCGTTATATTTTGTTACAATTAACGGTTGTACGATTCCATGATTCTTAATCGATTTTGCTAGCTCATTAAGAGCTTCTTCTTCGAAATGCTTCCTGGGTTGATCGGGATTAGGCATTACTCTATTAATCGGCAAATTTTGTACGCGTTCGTTGGTCTCTAAAATTGAAGAGTCAAATTCTTCTGGAATCAATGCGTCGAGTCCTCTGCCTAGCCCAGTTTTACCTGACATTTTGGTCAATCTCCTTCGCTAATGCCTTATATGCCCTAGCCCCCCTGGACCACTTATCGTGAGCCAGTATTGTCTTTCCATGACTTGGAGCTTCAGCTAATCTAACATTTCTAGGAACAACGGTTTTGAATAGTTTTTGTTTGAAATGTTTTTGAAGCTCTTTATAAACGCTTTCTGATAAAGAGGTTCGGCTATCATACATAGTGACAACTACGCCCAATAAATTTAGGTCTGGATTCAGCCCTTTTCGCACTCTCTGAATTGTGCCTAATAATTGCGTCAAACCTTCCAGTGCGTAATACTCAGCTTGTACTGGAATAATCACGGAGTCCGATGCCGTTAGGGCATTAATACTCAATAAACCTAGCGAGGGTGGACAGTCAATCAAAACGTAGTCATGAGATGCATGTGCCAAACTTTGGCGCAGACGATTCTCTCTATCTGGCTGAGAAACTAACTCAACCTCTGATGCAGCAAGATTTGCATTTGCTGGCACCAGAGAGATATTTGAATCATCTATATCAATTATTGCATCACTCAGGTTTGCGCGCCCT